>JBBCIV010000165.1:0-5140 GCA_037189665.1 Phycisphaerae bacterium
ACCACTCACGACCCACCAACCCCCATATTTGCATTTCATCCATACCCCGTTAGTCTTTCTTTCGTTCCGCAGGCGGCAGCCCAATGTGCCCGTCGCGGGAGACATCGCGACGAAGGGAAGTCGGTGAGAATCCGACGCGGACGCGCCGCTGTAAGGGACGCGCAACACGGTCAGCCGTGTGTGCTCTTTCGCTCAGATGCCACTGTTCTCCCCGCCTGTGGGAGGACGGGAAGGCGGGCGGGAGGAAGTTCCGAGCCAGAAGACCTGCCTGCGTGGGTCGCCGCATGTCGCGGCGATTGCTTGGTTTCGTCCTCGCGACGCGGTTTTGACACCGCTGGGACGGCTGGGCTCGAACGCGCTGTAGCTTGGCTGTGCGTCGTCCGAACGATACCTCGTTTGACCGCGCATCACTCGGGCATCGCTCAGACTTTCGAGAACCCTCGGCCGCGCCCGGCGATGAACATCGCTGGCTGCAATGGACGAGGGTTTTTGCGTTTTCCCTTCGCGATAAGGGGAAAGGTGAGAGATGCGTTCATCACGTCTTCTTTCGACTCTGACGGCGGTCGGTTTTTCGGTATCGATGGCTTCGGCGGCGAACTTTGTCAGTGAAGTCACGTCGTATACGACCGGCGATATCTTCATTGCTGACGACACAAGCTTTGCCGACACGTCGGCCGCGATCGGCTCGCCGGCGCCGACCATCGGCTCGGGTGTGTATGAGACGATCCTCAACCCGTTTAACCCTCCCTTCGAGAACACCAACCTCGTCGCGATCGGCCGTGGTGGATCAATCACGATGCGGTTCGGGCAGGCGGTGCCGGTCAACGGCGAGACGAAGGTCGGCATCTTCACCGCGGTGGGCCTGTGGGACGTCGATTATCCCAACGGCGCCTACGACGTCTACGCCCGGTCCTTTGCTTACCAGGAATACCTCGCCGAACGAACTGCCATTGTGGAAGTGGGCGACTCGGCGGGCAACTTCGTGTCGCTCGGTCGAATCACCTTCGACGATCCGACTAACTACTACGCCAACTCCACGTCGGGCTCACAGTTTCCCGCGCCGGCAGACCCGGTGGTGGCGGACTTCAGCAAGCCGTTTGAAGCTTCGCAGGAAGCGGCGGATCAGAAGTACTTCCACGGTCTCGATTATGCCGGCGGCCTCGCGCTGCTCGACGGATCGGCCGGCGGGACGTGGATTCCGGTGCCCGAGTCGATCGGCCTGAGCGAGATCGCCCAGGTTCGCCTTTCCGACACCATGTGGCGGCTCGATACCGGCGACCTTGAGGAGAGCCGCACCGGCATCTATCCGCCGCCCTATCAGTACACCAAGCCGGCCGACCTGTTCATCGATGCCGCCGTTGCGATTCCCGAGCCCGCGCTGGCCGGATCGCTCGCGGGGCTGATGCTGGTGGCGCTGCGTCGTCGGGTTTCCCGCTGATTTCCCTGCCGCGCGCGTCCCTTCCCGGCGGGCGATATCGTCGGGAAGGGCGTGCGTCTGGAGGACGCGCCCATGACATCGCGACCGAACCGCGCGCGCCGCCAAAGAGGGCGGCTTGCGTTCACGCTCGTCGAACTGCTGGTGGTGATCGGGGTCATCGCCGTGCTGATCGGGCTGATGTTGCCGGCGTTGAAGGTCGCGCGAGAGATGTCGCGCGGCGTCGTGTGCCTGTCCAACCTTCGCCAGTTTGCCCAGGCCGCGACGGCGTACACCCTGAACTACAGCGGATACTTTCCGCCTTCTGACTACACCGGCGAAGACGCGACCAGCTTCTACGGTTACAAGTGGGATTTCACCCTCAAGCAAGACAAGGCCACCAGCGTGCGGTCGATCATCCCTGGCCTGCTGTGGGCGAATCGCGGCGATGGCAAGGTGCATCAGTGCCCCTCGTTCAGCGGCCGATCGAACACGCTGATGGACCCGTATACGGGGTACAATTACAACTACAGCTTCATTGGCAAAGGCACGGCGGGGACCGTCTTTCATCCGCCGGCTCGGCTGGTTCAGGTGAGGTCGCCTGCGCAGACCGCGATCTTCGGCGATGGTCAGTATGCGACCGGCGCGAATAAGCATATGCGGTCGCCGTTGCCATCGGCATTCGATACCTTCACCGGCCGGGCTGCCGGAACGCAGGGGTTTCGGCATCGCAAGCGAACGAATGTCGCCTTTGTCGATGGACATGCCGACGCGTTGGGCGATCGGTTTGATCCGGGGTTGGGCGCGGCGCCGGGAACGGGTTTCCTGTCGTTGGACAACAGTCTTTACGATCTCGAATGAGCACGCCCCGCGTCCAGCCGCCGCCGTTGGTCGAAGGTCGCGACTACTACGTCGAGGCTGGCAGGTGGGTGTTCACGGCGGCGTATCACTTGAGTCGGGGGACGTGTTGTGGGAGCGGGTGCAGGCATTGTCCATATCGCGCGTCGCCGGACGGAAATTCGTCGCCGGTGGGGCATGGCGATCAATCGAAGAAGGTGCAAGGATGAACCGAATCGTATCTCTCGTTCCCGCCGCCACCGAAATGATTGCCGCGATGGGGCTGGCGGACCAGCTTGTCGGGCGAACGCACGAGTGCGACCACCCGGCCGACGTGCGCTCCGTACCCGCGGTCACGCGGGCTCGGATCGACGTGCGTGCGGCGGGGCGGGAGATCGACCGGGCGGTGCGGGAGTTGTCGGCCGCCGGCGAGCCGTTGTTTGAGTTGGATGCCGATCTCATCCTCGATCTGCGGCCGACGGTCATCGTCACACAGGGATTGTGCCCGGTGTGCGCGATCGATCAGCAATCGGTCTACCAGGTTGCCTCTCAGCTCGATCGGCCGCCGGTGGTGGTGGAGATGCAGCCGATGTCGCTGGACGACGTGTTGGCCGACTTCTCGCGGCTCGGCGCCGTCCTCGGATGCGCTGACAGGGCCGATGACGTCGTGCGGTCGTTGAAGCGGCGCATTCATGCCTGCGTGGTCGGCGCGACGTTGCGGCTGGAATCGCCCCGCGTACTGCTCTTGGAATGGCTCGACCCGATGTTCTCCGCCGGCCACTGGAATCCCCAGCTCATCGAACTGGCCGGCGGACAGCCCGCGCTCGCGAAGGCGGGCACGTTGTCGCGTCAGATCAGCCTTCAGCAGGCGCAGGCCGCCGACCCGGACGTGATCGTCGTCGCGGCATGCGGGTTCGATATCGACCGTACCCTTGCAGAATTGCCCGGCCTCACCAATCAGCGAGGCTGGCGCGAACTTCGAGCGGCGAAGGAGAGGCGGGTGTATGTGCTGGACGGATCCAGCTACTTCAATCGTCCGGGGCCGCGGCTGGTTGAGAGCCTGGAATTGCTCTGCGGCATCCTGCACGCTCATGCCGACGCTGACGTCTCTGCCGATCTGGCCGAGTCCGCACCTGCAAAATGTGCCATCTAAACCGGATTGTGAAAATGCATCTCGAACCGCACCCTGCTAGAATGCGTAAAGAGGAACAGGGAACGACACCCTTGGCGCATTCACCAGGTGACACGTGGCAACATCAGGGATCGATCGACTTCGCACGAATATCCACTCGGTTTTCTTCGGCAACCCCCGCGCGGTTGACCTGCTTCTGATCGGCCTGCTTTCCCGCGGCCACGTGCTGATCGAAGACGTGCCTGGCGTCGGCAAGACGGTGCTCGCCAAGTCGCTGGCGAAGAGCATCACCTGCGATTTTTCCCGCGTTCAGCTTACGCCCGATCTGCTCCCCGGCGACGTTTTGGGCGTTTCGGTCTACAACCGCGACAAGAACGAGTTCGACTTCAAGCCCGGCCCGATCTTCACCAACATCCTGCTGGCGGACGAGATCAACCGCACCACGCCGCGAACGCAGTCGGCGCTCCTGGAGGCGATGAGCGAAGAGCAGGTGTCGGTGGACAACCACACCTTTAATCTCAAGCGGCCGTTCATGGTGGTGGCGACGCAGAACCCGTTTGAGTTCGAGGGCACCTATCACCTGCCCGAAAACCAGCTCGACCGCTTCATCCTCAAGATCGCCGTCGGCTATCCGCCTCGCGCCAGCGAGCAGCGCATCCTCACCACCCAGCCCGGCCGCGCGCTGTTGGACAACCTCAAGCCGGTCATGGGCGCGGATGAAGTGGTTCAACTACAGGACCAGGTGCCGCAGGTGAAGATCGATCCGGCGATCGTCGATTACATCCTCGATCTCACCGAGGCCACGCGAAAACACGAGCAGCTTCACCTCGGCCTGAGCACGCGCGGCGCGCTGGCGCTCACGACCGCGGTACAGGCGGCGGCGATCGTCAAGGGGCGCGATTACGTGCTGCCCGACGACGTGAAGGACCTGTTCATCGCGTGTTGTGCCCACCGCGTGATCAGCAAGACCTACCTCGGCAACGGCGATGCCGACGCGACGCAACGCATCCTGCAAGCGCTGCTGGAACGCGTCCCGGCGCCGAAGTAACTGTTAAACGCGAAGTGGCGAGGAAGTAGCGAAGGCGCGAAGGAATGCAAAACGCATGGCGGAGGAGTAAAGTTTATCCCGTTTCTTCTTCGTCTCTTCGCGTTTGATTTTCGATGGCCAGGAAACATAAATCCTCGCGGAAAGCCCGGCAGTTCCGGCGGAAGCCGTCGCTCGACTTCTCCGTTACCGGGCTCATCTACTGCACGATGATGATGTTCATCGGTCTGGCGGCGATCAACACGCAGGCGAACCTGCTGTTCGGCGTGTTCGGACTGATGATCGGCATCCTGCTGGTGTCGTTCCTCATCAGCGGGCTGGTGATCCAGCGGCTGACGGTCGAGCGCGTCCTGCCCGACCACGCCGTCGTCGGCCGGCCGACGGTCATCTACTACCAGATCTCGAACAAGAAGCGGTACTGGCCGAGCCTGTCGGTCACGATGGCGGAGGGGGACGGTCTTGAGGCCTTCACGCGCCAGCCCACCGCCTACATGCTGCACTGCGCCAACCGCACGACCGCCAGCGTGCCCGCTGAGGTGATGCCGCGACAGCGGGGCGTGTTCGAGTTCGATCACTTCCAGCTCAGCACCAGCTTTCCGTTCGGGTTCGTGAAACGCGCGGTGAACCGGCGGCAGAAGGACTCGGTGGTCATCCTCCCGGCGATCGGGCAGATGCGGCGCGAGCTGATGCAGCGGTTCCGCTCGGCGGAATC
>JBBCIV010000166.1:0-10032 GCA_037189665.1 Phycisphaerae bacterium
TACGCTAGCGCGACCGGTCCGGCGATAAAAATATGAAGTTTCTTAGTTGATGCAGGTAGTTCACGACGCAAAAAGCTCTGCAGGTCGTGACCCAAGCTCCATGCCAACTCACCGCTCGCAATGGATGAGCGACCGCTTCCACCGCGTGGCGTCAGGTCCAAACGTGGAAGATGGTCGAGCCTGAGTGCTTTCAGTGCAGGTTCCAAATGCTTGAGAACAGGCTGCGTCACGGAAAACGCCAACACGATCTCATCGCCCGTACCGTCGACGTGGGCCATTTCCCACACCCCGGATTCTGTCTTGTTCGGCTCGGGCCAGAAATCGTATCCATTCTGGCGTTGATTCTTTTGAGCAGGCACGATCGGCAGGCCAAACTTCGGGTCGATGACATAGCCGACTGCAAATGCGAATGACAGATGGCAATCGAAAAACAGCTCGATCGGCTTAGATAACTTCGATAGCTTTTCGCTTGTGAAAAAATCTCTGATTTGGTCGGGCGCGTCCTTTGCCCAGCATGTATCACTCCTCGGGTGGCGACCTTCGAAGAGCGTACTAAGGTCGAGCATTGCTGTGGCTGCAGAACTTGGCTCTCGTGCAAAATCTGTTCGACTACGTAAAAGCACTTCACCAGGCGGTGTCGCAACTGGCGCTACCAGTTTTTCCCTCGCCGCCATCTGAAGGAACGTATCCTTCGTGAATACATTCTGATCACGTTCGAACAGTACCCAGGTCAATGCGTCGTATTGGATAGTCATCACGTCACGGTCGATGGGGCACAACCCAGCGAGACGCAGGAGTGGCACCATTCGCTCTGCTAGGTCCCCCATACTCTGACCAAGCCTAAATTGGATGGTGTTAAAAAACGCGCGTAACTTGGCTTCATCAATGCCGAGATGAAAAGCGAAGCGTTCGCGGAGCTTACCGACATCAGTTCTTTTGCTGCCCTCAAAGAATGACTGCCGAAACGTTCCTTCTTCCAAATGCGGCGCGATAATATCGCGGGGATCCCAAGACCAGCTCGAAACGACATTCAACGCGAATGCGTTACTCTTCGCCGAGAGACGGCTATAGGCGTTATAGAGCCGCTGAAGCATGGAATCTTTTTTGCTGGAAATGAAATCTGGATCCAGAATATCTTCAGCAGAAAAGGATCCATTAGCAGTGACGTGATATTTGCATTGATAAAAATCAGCCAGAACTTCACGCTTAGTGATGAAGTGTCTGACAGGCGATGCGTACTTGACAATTACGTCATCAACAAAAGCGTCGCCATCGCTTTCGAAAGTGATCGATTCGATATGCTCAGAAGTCGCCATCTCTAGCGCCCGGACCCAAAACCAACGCGATTGGAACGTGTCACCTTTTTGTCGAGCTTTAATTGCGGCAGCCATCAGTTCTCATATCCCGTCAATTGCCTATAGTCTGTGCGGTCGCTTCACTCCAATTTATGCAAGGGATGCGGCACACCGAAAAGTTGAGTTGCTTGCAGGTAAAACCAAATATTTAGATTGCCGAAAATATTCTACGCGTCTGGGAGTTTACGGAAAAGAATATAGCGCTGATATCCTTATCTGACGACCATCTTTCGACTATTCTTCAATCTCGACTTCGATCTCGGCCTCGGCCTGAAGCTCGTTCACAGCGGTACGAAGCGGATCGTAAATGGCGACCTCTTGGCCGAGCACATCGAAAGTCACCGCCAGCGTATATCGTGCCGTGGAATCCGGGTCTTTGCTCCAACCCTCATGCCCGATTACAGCGATGGTGAAATCCTTTGGCAGCATGTTGGACTTCACGATGGCCCAATCCTTTTGAACGGTGCCGGCGCTGCGTCGCGTATCTCGAATCAAGCCTGCATTCGGCATCTCGTGGAGTGTCCACGGTAGGACGGAAGATTCCCCAGCGTCATCGGCAATCGGCACGTCTTTCATCGCACGCTGCTTGAACGCGTTTAGCGTCTCGCCGAGCTTGTTGCTCTTCCACTCCACCCATGTCGACAGGTAGCGACGGAGGTTGCGGCGAGTGCGCCGCGGCTGCGCGACATAGGACATGGTGACATCAATGCGGATGTCAAAATCATCCACCTGGTTGCGAAGCGACTCCGGAATGGGTACTTGGTACAAGTGACACTCTCTCGCGTGGATTGACGACTCGCCGTTCGTGATAAAGGTCGTGCGATAATCGTCGTTGGTCGTGGCCCGAGTTTCGTCCGGTGCTCCGTAGCCAAGGCATCGAATCAGTCGAGACACTTGGCCGAGCAGCTCCTCGCGTCGTGCGGGATTGGTGTCTCTTAGATCAGGCAGACGCAGATCATTCAGCTTCGCTTCAGCCCATTCTGGCCACCGTGCTGACTGCACGACGAGTGCTCTGTAGAGGAGAGCTGTTTCGTCTGGCAAGCGAGCCTGGAGTGCTGCCGCGACACGAGTCACCTTCGGTGCGGCGAACGATGTTCCAGCCTGATCGCGGTCGAACGCAGGCCCCGGCGGAAACATGGTCGAGCGTACAAGCTCAGGGCATGCAGACGGAATACGCCCGCCGACTTGGACGTCGGGCGGCGTGTTTTCTGTTTTGATCGCATCGCCACCGTACTCGACGACTTCGGGTTTGATGACGTTCCAGATACCGAATCCAGATCGCGAGAAGGCGGACGGATGGCCTGGCTTCTTGCCGCAGGTCTTCCATGCCGCAGCTTCGCCCGCTCCGTATCCGACGGAGCCGACTGTGAGTGCCTGCAAACTCTGTCCAGGATTCGCTACGCGGCTCGCAGGTTCGAACAGAAAGGCTGGATAGTCGCGGCCAGCTTGCAAATGGTCCCTGATCCCTGGGAAGGGGTGCGGCCCGCTGATCGGGAGGTTTCCGGCGCTCTGCACGATGAGCACGTCGTAGGCCTCAGACAGCGCATCGATTTCCGCTGCCCAGGAAGACATGTATCGCAGGCGGCAGTAGCCGGTCGCATTGATCGAGTGATTGAAGATGCGTGTATGCCGCTTGCCGAGATGGAAATGTTCAACGGCGCTTCGGATGGCCGCTGGCGGAAACAGCGCAACAGGCATCTGATTGTGCTCGTTAAGCACTCTGGCATTTTGCAGCCAGAATGGAAGTTGTGGCGTACCATCTTTCGCAATCGTCTCGCCGTACAATACCGCGCCTGCGACACGCGTGCCGTGGCCTGCGGGTGGAACGAAGTCGCCGACGTCATTTGCTTCTTTGCCTGGGACAAAACAATACGAGGTGTCGCTGTCGATCGCTGGAGCGATCAATACATGTCCTTCCTGAATGCCGCTATCGACGATGCATACGGCTGGTGCATTGGCATCGGGTGCAACCGGCGCTGCCGTTTTGTCGGGGGTAGCCCCGGCCTCCCCGGCTCGCTGCGGCAGTGCGATCTCTTCGGGCTCAACGACTTCGAACACATACGGATAGTTCAGAACAAAATCGCGGAGGCCTTTGCCGGATATCTGCAGGCGTATGGTGAAGCTGTCAGGCAATACGCCTGAGTTGAACGACGCGCCGTCATACATGCTCATGATCACGGCGTTGTAATGGCTCATCCATTGGACGATTTCCGCCTCGCGGGACGACTTGATGTCATCCCAAGCGTTGTAAGCATCAGCGCGAATCTTCGCCCATTCGCTTTGCTTGTTGGCCCAGTCAGCATCTGAATCGGTTTTGTTGCGATCCGGCTGCTTCGGTATGTCCTTGGTGCCAGTGCAGGAGATGCCGATATCAACGACGTAATCTTGGGTGTCAGCGATGTTCGGCCAATCCGCAAACAACTTCTCCGACAAAACGCGGCGTAGCCGCTCCACCTGATCAGGATCATCGAACAGATTGTGAACGGAGGCGATCGTCGCCGATCCGTGAACATTCACGGCGAACGCCGCTGCCATGGCAAGGAAAGGCTTCAGCTCGATATCGCTCGATGCGACGATGACATAGCCCTCTTCCTGCTCAGCGACGATTTCGAAGTCGAACTTTTCGCGCAGAACATCGAGGTCGAGGCCGGTGTCCACCTTCAGGAGGATCGGCACGCCTTCCTTAATGACCGGCAGGTTCTCTGCCGCACGGTCATCTTGCTGTTTCTTCCAGTTGGCTACCACATTGCCAGCGGAGGTCTGCATCGCGCGACCATGGGCGAGATAGGCGTTTCGATTGGCGATCGTTTGTGGCGCTCGGCCGCCTCCTCCTTGGATGTTCGCCTTGCCCTGATAACGCCGGAGCAGCGGAAGATGCTCGAAATTATGCTGATCCGGCATTGTTTAGTGTCTCCCCGTGTCTCCAGATACCTTTCGCAAATCTTCAATGGCTTTCGTGAGCTGCGTCTCGGTGACGATTTTCTTTCCTGCCAGCACGGCCGACTTCGCGGCATCCTGGGCAGCTTTCACCGTCATGGCTGCCGACTGTCCGAAAAGCAACTCAGCCAACCGTTGCCAGTCGATTCCCTGGTCCTTCTCGACTGCAACCAGCGTGAACTGAAGCAGCTTGACGATCTCTTCACGACCAGGCGGCGGCACAAAGAACACGTCGTCGAAGCGACGGAAGATGGCAGCGTCCAGTGACTCTTCAACATTGGTAGTGGCTACAAGAAGCCCGGGCGCTTCATAGTCTTCCATCAGCTGTAGCAACGCATTTACGATACGCGATGCCTCGCCGATATCTTTACTCTGCATTCTCGATCTTGCAATGAAATCACATTCGTCAAGCAGCAGCACGCATGGTCGTTGCTGCGCGGCTTCAAAAACGGAGCGGAGATTAGATGCCGACTCGCCGAAATACGACGAGAGCAGCGCATCGAACTTCACCTTCATCAGTGGAAGGCCTGTGTTCCATGCAAGTCGCTTTGCACCGAGCGACTTTCCACATCCCGGCGAGCCGTAGAGTAAGACAGTTTTTCGGGGTTTCAGCCCATAAGCACCGAGTCGTTCTCTAGCGGCATACTCACACTCAATGCGCGCGAAGCGACGTTCCGTCTCGGGCGGCAGCACCATGTGATGCTCAAGGCGGTCATGTGGCACTACCGTTGCAAGCGATTCACCATGCCGCCGGCTGGTTGGAAGTGCGCCAAGCGACTTGGAGGCTTCAGCAGTCGAGCTTTGGCGGGCGTCGGTGCGCTGCGATCCCTGGCTGAGTATCGACTCCAACTGATCAGCAAGCTTCATGTGCCCGGTGCGGCGCTCGTCATCAACGATCTTTCGTGCAAGCCGTGTGAGATCACCTTGTGAACCATGAGCGATGGCGCGAACCACCCGTTTGAGCGTTTCCGAGTTCATTGCCGTGCCTCTACAAGTTGCTGCGGAACATACCGGTTGGTTACCGTCGGTTCAGCGAGTTCATACTGCCATGCGTCATTCTTGCGGATCGACCGGATGTCGTGGCCACGCTCACGTAGCGCCATAACGTCACGGGAGACCGTCGGGACCGACACGGCAAGCTCCTTGGCGATCCTGCGCGTCGAATAACCACCCATTCGGATCAGGCGGCGCACCTCGGAAAGCCTGCGCTCGATATCGAATGATCGCTTGTACTGCATGGAAACGCCTCCCGGTGCCATCCCGTTTGTCTATCGGAACATGATAGACTTGTCCATCGCTTTTTCCCAGGAGATTCGTCCTCCGCAAAGGGGATCGCGACGCACTTCACCACGCGCAGAGTAGACTGACGAGTAAACGTCCGTAGCAGCGTCGAAACAGATGTGCAGATACTATCCGAAGAGTAAATCGACTGGCACACCGCCTCGGACAAAGATCATTTCGCTGTTCCAGCGATCCGCCAATGAGAGTGCTGCTGCGGCATAGCGACAGGAATGCGCAAGGGCAGCCGATTGGGGTGGATGCCCAGAATAGGAGAACGGCATGGCAGATTTTTTGTTGAGATTGGGGCGTCAGCCTTGCCCGTCACCGACTTGCGTGGCCAAATCTCATGTATCGCCCCCGGCGAAAAACAACTGAGCGTGTCCCGTTAATGCACCGGAGGACAGGCTCTGCACCAAAACGGTCACTTGAGTGCCTTAACGACCTCACCGAACGCCGGAGCAAACTCGTCCCGGACGTACTCGGCGTCGTCGGCGCTCGCCTCGGTCTTGGCAGTGCCGTCCTTGTTCATGGCATGAGCAGTCGGCGATTCTCTTCGGAAACTCTGGATGGTGTTCGCGTGCGACTGCAACTTCGCGAACGCATTCCTAAACTCCGAAGTACTGAGCATGTTGGCGTAGGCGTTTCCGCCGGCCAGCTTTTCTCCCCGCTGCTGATCCAGCCCTATCGCGGTGTACTTGGTGCGGAAGATGTGCCTAATCATCGCTTCTAGCACCGCGTTAATCTGGGTGATGAATTCATCCCAATGCCCGTCGTCCCACAACTTCTGGGCCTTGTTCAAGCTACGGGTTGTTGTTGCCATGAGATGCGTGCCCAGCAGGCTCTCGTAGTCAAGTGCGGGATCGAGAACCTCCGCGTCGGCATCAAAGTACTTGCCGAGGATGTCGAACAGGCCGATGTCGTTCCGCTGTTCAAGCTTCATCCGCGCTGTACGGGCGGCGGTCAACGTCTCGCCCTCAGGAGCGGTGTTCTCGATGAACTGCTTCACCGTGTCCAAGGCCTGCTGACCGTCCATGCTAACCAGAGCGTCCAGCGCGGCGCGGCGGACGCCGTGATCTGCATGTGGCGGTCGCAGGTAGCCAGTCACCTGTCCGAGCAGGGCTGGATCGCCAAGATCGGCGACATACGCGAGCCAGCCCCGGATGTCTTCAGCCTTCGCATGGTCAGGCTTACTCCGGGCCAGTTTGTCGCGGAGCAGGACGATTGATTCCGAAATCGCCGTCTTCAAGTGGTCTGACCGCTCCTTCTCGCGACGATCCCGCAGCGGCCTGATGCTCACGAAACTCCCCAGACGGCCGCAGGCGCGATACGCGGCCTCGCGGACGATCGGCATGTCCTGAAACCGTTGGTGAAGTTGTCGTGCAAATGCCTCCACCTCTCGGTCTTTGTCACTGCCCGCCAAGTGGAGGGAGGTAGCGCGGGCGATGGCCTCAGCCTGCACCTTCTCTGTCAGAGTTTCATCCCCGTCGCGGTGGAAGCTGATGGCGTTACTCAGAATGCCCATGCCGGCTGCACCACGAGATGCGATCCGGTCTAGCAAGAACGCAGCGTCGCCCGAATCAGACAACCCGGCGAGCGCGCGGCTCGCTCCCTGCTCGAACACAAGATTCTCGCGGTTCATCAGTTCGATGGCGTATCGGTTCAGTTTCCCATCGACAACGGTTTCATCCACGAGCGCCCGCTCTAAGGGCTGTCGCAGAACAGGCTCATTCTGAAACGACGGCTTCAGGAGGAACTGGACGAGGCGTTCGAGGATCGGTGAGGCTTCGACGTTCGCTCTTGCGGCCTCGCGGAAAATCACCCTCATCGTGTACCGAGCTAGGTCGTCCTCGGGACGAAGCCAGCATTCGAGTAAGGCTGCTGCACCTGCGCCGACCGCTGGATCGTGAGCGAATCGGGCTGCCCAAACGACAGGATTGTCTCGCTCGCCGGCCGCTTCAAGGACTTTGACACCCTTCGGAACCGACTCTTGGTCTGTATGACGATTCTGACGACCTCGCACGCTGAGCACCTCCTTGGACAAGATCGCCGTGCCGTCGCTGACGCGGGTGGCGGCGGTAAGCACGCCATCCGCAACCTTGTCAGCCACTCGTCGCTGGTCGTGGACTTCTCGGTGCGTGCCGATTGCTCCGGCGACGGCTCGCACGGTCTCCTGCATCGACGGGAAGATGTCGGCGAGCAGGCCGATCTCAAGGATGTGGTTGTGGCCCTGTTGATGTTGACCAACGATCGTGTCAGCCACGGTCTTGCCGTGGCCCGCTTCGACGACCTGCCTGAGTTTCGAGAGGACGAGGCTGCCAGAGTGGAGATTCTGGGGAGAGCGGGCAAGAACGAGAAGTGCTCGTGCCAACATCTCGCTTGGCCCGCCGGCACGATCAAGCAACTTGCGGGTGATCTTGCCTCGGCCGTGCTGAAGCCCATCGCTGCCGAAGGATGAAGACCAGTCGATCAGAAACTCTGGGGTTGCCAGATGGTCTGCAAGGGACACCAGCCGCTCGGTACGGCGCGGCTCATCCTGCCAGTTCTGGTGAGCGTGTTCTCGCATCGCCTTCCTGAGAGCGTCGGCGTGCTTCTTCAACTGGGTCGGAGTGAACTTCGCGGCGAGGGAGACAATTGGCAGTCCGATCTCGCTCTTCCAGTTCGTGGTGGTCAGGATCGCCACCACCTTGTCGAACGACGTGGCCGTGCCGCAGGACCAGTACGCCTCAATCGCTGCCCGGAAAACCGTCAGTGAAAACGCACGGCCGTGCTCCTGCGGATTCATCGCCTTGAGCACTGCGTCGATGTCATCGCCCGTTGGCTTCGGCAACGCTCCGATCGCGTTCAAAGCGGCTTCTCGAACCTGCTCGACGCTGAATTGGTCGTGCTGAAAATTCGCCGGCGGGTTGAATCCCTCGGCCGACCACTTTCGGAGCAGCGCAGTCTTCTCTGGTGAACTCGCAACTGGCCCGGCTCGGCGGATCGCTTCGATTCGAATACGACTATTGAGGGCTTGTGCGGCTGCCTGCCAGATGAGATCACCGGCGAAAGGAGTCTCGATTTTCGCGAGCAGGTCAAGTGCGGCGGCAATCCCTTCGGTGCCGGGGTTCGGGCCATTGGATTCGATGGACGCAAGGTAGGACGCGGCGACCGCTGCCTCGGCATCCGGTCGCGTTCCGCTGCACTGTTTCATCAACGCGACCACACGTTCACGGGTGAAAGCGCCGAAGTCCTTCGCCTCCCAGATGGTTGTTTGCTTCTGCCCCTTCGTCGTGCTCATGCCCTTCATTCTACTAGTATCAACCGGGATCGGCGAGGTGGCTGAGCGTGTCACGCCAATACCGGGAGGCCGGCGTCCTATCGGGAGTCACTCTCCAAGTTACATACCTTTCACTTACCAGAGTGCGGTTTTGATCGGCAATCCGCCACCACTTTGCAGACGGCCATGAAGTCCGCCACGCTGAATTCCATTTTCATTTTGTTGACCGCCTTATGGATCCACTGAATGTTACCGACGATATAGCCTTTAGTGCTGTCGATCCGGTCCAGTATCCATTCTGAGATATCGACCATCGCTATCACGCCGCTGATAATTTCGCCTCCTCCTATCCTTAAGTAGCAGGCTGTAATCAAATCGCTCAGTCCACCTCTTGGCGTACGGACCACAACATGAGCACGTTGTGCGCCCCCGCCGCAGCGATCGTGAGCGCGCGCTTCACCGCCTCCTGCCCGCGCACGTCGGCGAAATCCAGCGCCTGCGACACCTGCGACTGCGCGAACGGCTGTCCGTCGAGCTCGAACGGCTCGATCTCCATCAGTTCATTCAAAAACGCCACGCACTGCGTCAGCGTCGCGACGGGGACGACCTCGATCCCCTCGACGACCGCCGCCTCGCGGGCGTTTTCCTGCGGGACGATCACGCCGCGATAGCCCTTTTCCTTCGCCAGCATCGCCATCGAGAGCGCGCCTTTGATCTTCCGCGTCCTGCCGTCCAGCGCCAGCTCGCCGGCGATGAGGTATTGCTTGTGCCGATCCGTATTCAGTCCGCCCGTGCCGCGCAGCAGCCCGATCGCGATCGGCAGGTCCAGCGCAGGGCCTTCCTTCTTGACGTCCGCGGGGGCAAGGTTGATGAGGATTCCGTGGGCGGCAAACATGAAGCCGGAGTTGACGATCGACCGCTTCACGCGCTCGATCGACTCCTTCACCGCCGTCTGCGGCAGCCCGACGATCGTGGTCTTGCTCATCCCCTGCTTCGTGACATCGCACTCGATCTCGCACAACACCGGATCGATGCCCACGAGCACGAACGAATGGATCCGTGCCAACATGCCTGCCGAGCATACTCGAACCTCCGCTTCAGATGAAACGCGGCTTCCTCCCAATACGCCAGTAGCTATTCGTCCACCGCCGTATGAAGCTAACCGACTTTCTTCATATAGACCGGGCGCGGGGGGGGGGGGGG
>JBBCIV010000167.1:0-9433 GCA_037189665.1 Phycisphaerae bacterium
GAAATCCTGGGTTACGTGCTGGCGACGCTGGGCTTGCCGACGGTGTCGGTGGCGCGGCCGCTGGATAACCCGTACGTCAACCAGTGGCTTTTGGGCGTGCGTGAAAAACGCGGCCAGCGGATCGTCGATAAAAAAGGCGCGACCGAAGACATCACCCGCACGCTGGAAAGCCACGGCGCGGTGGGCTTCATCGCCGACCAGAACGCCGGCCCTAAGGGCCTTTTCGTCGATTTCTTCGGCCGCAAGGCGAGCACGTATAAGTCGATCGGGCTGCTGGCGATGCGGTACGACGTGCCGGTCATCATCGGCTATGCACGCCGCATCGGGACGAAGTTCGAATTCGAGGTGGGGACGCAGGACATCATCTACCCCGACGACTGGAAATCGCAGGGCCAGCCGCTGCACTACATCACGCAGCGATACACCAAGGCGATCGAGGATTTCGTAACGGCGGAGCCGGGACAATACCTGTGGATTCACCGCCGCTGGAAATCACGGCCGAAGGGAGAAGTGCCCGAGGCGTTCGACTGATTTTTCCGCTGAGGCACTCTGGTCTTTTTGCGTTAAATTGTTGGCGCATTGCGTCAGCATGCTAGAGGCTGTTCCGAAACGGGGCGGGAGTGGATAAGTTGTGACGGTAAAGACGGATAGTTGCCGCAATGGCGGTTTCGTGGTGGCATTCTGTCGGCATCTCAGCGGAGGTTAAACATGAAGGCGTGGACGAAGTGGGCGCTGTCGGCAACGTTTCTGATCGCAGGCTGCGGCGAAGGCGGCGGAAGTGGGGACAAGACGCAGGTGGCGGTGATCGCCAAGAGCACCGTGAACGCGTATTGGAAGGCCGTCGAGGCCGGCGCGAAACAGGCGGCGCAGGAAGAGCAGATCGAGATTTTCTGGACCGGCCCCGACGCCGAGACGAATCACTCTCAGCAGGCCGACATGGTGGACAACATGGTCAACCGGGGCGTGAAGGGCATCGTGCTGGCGCCGACCAACGTTGACGCGCTGGTACGCCCGGTCGAGTCGGCGGCGGCGCGGGGCGTGCCGGTGGTGCTGATCGACTCGACGTTGAACACCGACAAGCCCGTCAGCGTCATCGCCACCGACAACTACGCCGCCGGCAAGCAGGCGGCCGAGGCGCTGATCAAGGCGATCGGCGACAGGAAGCCCAACGGCGGCAAGGTGATCATGCTGCGATTCCTCGAGGGCTCGGGCTCGACCGAGGCCCGCGAGAAGGGCTTCGCCGACGCCATTAAGGCTGCCGGGCTCGAACTGGTCGACAACGCCTACACCAAGGGCGGCGGATCGACCACCGACGCCGCCGACACCGCCGATGCGCTGCTGCGCCGCAACACCAAGGACAACAAGCTGGCCGTCGATGGCGTCTTCGCCTCCAACCAGCCCACCGCCATCGGTATGCTGAACAAGCTCGACCAGTTCCGCGCCCAGGGCGTGGCGATCGACGCCCCCTACGTCGGCTTCGACGCCCACGAAGTGCTGCTCAAGGGCGTTCGCGATGGCAAGGTGTCCGCCATCGTCACGCAGGACCCGAAGACGATGGGCTACCGAGGCGTGAAAGAGATGGTCAAGCACCTGAAGGGCGAGGCGCTCGAAAAGAACATCGCCACCTCCACTGCCACCGTCACCAGGGAAAACATCGACACGCCCGAGATCAAGGCCGTGACGCTCGAACCCTAAGTGTTTTATGAAGCCGCCGGGCTTGCCCGGCGCGTCGTGAGTGCGCTCGACGCGCAACGCGCCGGGTGAACTCGGCGGCTTCATGAGGATGAGGATGTCATGTCTGACGCACTCTTGTCCATGCAGGGGGTCGCCAAGCGGTTCGGGCCGACGATCGCGCTGAAAGGCGTGAATCTCGAACTGAACGCCGGCGAAGTGCTCGCGCTGATCGGCGAGAACGGAGCCGGCAAGAGCACGCTGATGAAGGTGCTGTCCGGCGCCCACCATCCCGACAGCGGCGAGATGTACCTCTACGGCAAGCCGTACCGGCCGATCGGGCCGCTGCAGGCGCGGCATGCCGGTGTGGCGATGATCTACCAGGAACTGTCGATCGCGCCCGACCTCACCGTGATGGAAAACGTGTTGCTCGGCGTCGAGCCAGGCAAAGGTCCGTTCGTCGACTGGTCGGCCATGCGAAGGCGGGCGACCGAGGCGCTAGGCGAAGTCGGCCGAGGCGATATCAACCCCGCCGCCCGCGCGGGCGACCTGTCGATCGCGGAACAGCAGTTGGTCGAGATCGCGCGTTCGATGGCGCTGGGGTCGAAGGTACTGGTGCTCGACGAGCCCACCAGCAGTCTCACCCGGCGCGACATCGAAAATCTGTTCGGCATGCTCCGACGGCTCAAGAGCCAGGGGATGGGGATCGTCTACATCTCCCACTTCCTGGAAGAAGTGCGGGCGATCAGCGACCGCTTCACCGTGCTTCGCGACGGCGCGAGCGTTGGCGGAGGGGTGACGAAGGACGTTTCCGACCCCGAAATCATCCGCCTGATGGTCGGCCGCAGCGTGGAGGACCTGTATCCGCGAACGCATCACACGCCCGGCGACGTGGTCGTGACGGTCGATCGGCTTGCCGGAAGGAGAAGGCCCCTGGATGCGTCGCTGGAGCTTCGCCGCGGCGAAGTGCTTGGCATCGCGGGGTTGGTGGGCGCGGGTCGGACGGAGTTGTTGCGAACGCTGTTCGGGCTGGATGCAGTGAAGCAGGGCGACCTGCGCGTGGCGGCCTATCGCGGGCCTGCTTCGCCGGCGAGCCGTTGGGAGCAGGGCGTTGGGATGGTGAGCGAAGACCGCAAGACCGAGGGGCTGGCGTTGGAGTTGAGCATCGCGGACAACATGACGCTATCGAACCTGTCGTCCCTGGTATCGCCGTGGAAGCAGGACGAGAACAGTTGGCCGTGGATCAGGAAGCTGGGCATCAAGTGCCGCTCGCCGCGACAGAACGTCGGCGACCTGTCCGGCGGAAACCAGCAGAAGGTCGCGATCGCGCGATTGCTGCATCACGACGTCGATATTCTCCTGCTCGACGAGCCGACGCGCGGCGTGGACATCGGCGCCAAGGCGCAGATTTACCAACTGATCAACGAGCTGGCATTGAAGGGTTGCGCCGTGCTGCTGGTGAGCAGTTATCTGCCGGAGTTGCTGGGCGTGTGCGACCGCATCGCGGTGATGAGCCGCGGCGTGCTGAGCGAGGCCCGGCCGCGCGAGGATTGGGACGAACATTCATTGATGGCCGAGGCGATCGGCACACCTTTCGGGACGGGGACACATGGCTGAAACACTGGATTACGCAAAGTCGGACGGCACGCCGGTGAATTCGAACGCCTACCGGAACGTGCTGGAGGCCGGCGCAAGGCTTGGCGCGCTGGTCCTGATTTTCGTCGCGTTTACGATTTTGGTCGGCCCGCGTTTTTTGTCGGCGGGCAACCTGGAGAACATCTTCACCCAGTCGTCGGTCTACGCGATGGCAGGGCTGGGGATGACGATGATCATCATCATCGGCGGCATCGATCTGGCGGCGGGATCGACGATCGCGCTGGCGATGGTGATCACGTCGCTCGTGCTGAAGGACGGATACGGCGTGCCGCTGGCGGTGGTGTCGGGCATGCTGTCGGGCGCGGCGGTGGGGGCGTTTCAGGGATCGCTCATCACGGGCCTGCGCGTCGTGCCGTTCATCATCACGCTGGGCGGGCTGGTGTCGATCCGCGGGCTGACGAAGGAGATCGCGGGCAACCAGGAAATAAGCCCACCGACGAACTGGCTGTCGCAGAACCTGATGTTTCCTGTGCAGGGGTTGGAGTTCAACGGGCAACTATTCCCGCTGGGCGTGTGGGCGACGCTGCTGGCGGCGATCCTGGCAGCGGCATTGTTACGGTTTACACGATTCGGGCGGCGCATCTACGCCATCGGCTCAAACGAGGCGACCGCGCGGCTTTGTGGTGTGCCGGTACAGCGGACCAAGATTCTCGTCTACGCCCTGGGTGGCGTGTTCGCCGGACTGGCAGGCGTCCTTGAGTTCAGCAAGCTGAACCTCGGCCAGCCGACCGGGGCGCAGATGTACGAACTGTACATCATCGCCGCCTGTGTCATCGGCGGTGCGAGCCTGCGCGGCGGGGTGGGCACGATCTTCGGAACGGTGGTGGGCGCGGTCTTCATCGGTACGCTGAACGCCGGCACGCAACAGCTCGGCTGGGAGAAGCAGAAACAGGAAATGGCGATCGGCGCCATCATCATCACCGCCGCCGCCCTTGACCAACTCCGCAACCGCCGAAGGACGTAGTCCTTGCCGCCTCGCTTTCAGGTTTAGGAACCGCAAATAAACGCAGATAAACGTTCAGACATTCAAGCAAGAGGCCGCCTTGCCTCTCGTAAATCGTCTTTGCGATACCGTTATCAAGATATTCCAATGTTCTCAAGAACATTAGAATATAGATGTGTGAATGTGAATGACAAATTATATGGTTTCTCAGGGGAAGATAAGTGGTGTCGTCGACATTTACCGTACTTTGCCGCTCTTCATACTTTCCGTTTCGCATCCCGCGTTTCGCATTCCGCATTCCTCAATTTCTTAGCTACGGCATATTGGTTGGAGTCGCGGTGGATGTTGGCGTCGGCGGTTGAATGGTAGGGGCGACGATGAGGCCCATCACGAAGCGCGGGGGAACGGCGGTGGGTTTGCGGCTGAAGGAGGCGCTGCCGGCGGCGATGAGGCTAAGGAAGAAAACGGGGATGAATCGGCGCCAGTGAAATCGTCTCGTTTCGCTGGCCGGGGCGTAGGGAAGCGAGATCGGCTTGAGGGTGGTTTTGTCGGGGTTGGCAATCTCGGAGACAGCATGGCGAACGCAGAGTCGGCCGGCGTTTTGGCAGACGAGGGCGTCGAACTCGTCTTGCGACATCTTTGAGATGTCGTGCACGTGTTTGTTGCAGTGTCGGCAGAAGCGTTCGCGATCGTCGCCGGTCATGTCGGCCCAGTTTTCGGGGCAGGGGTCGGCGATGCGGACCTGATCGAGCGAGAGGGATCGGTGAGCCATGGCGTCTCCGCGTATGGGCGCTGTAAGCAGGCAGACCGTATTCACGACCGGTTTGACCTATGCCTTACAACGCTTTTAGACGCCGGAGATGCCTACGAGTTCCCGGCCGGCACGGATTTCACCGTCGCGATCACGTCCGCCGCTCCACGGACCTTTTGGCCGACTTTCACTTTGATCTCGGGCTGCAGCCATCCGGGAATGACCAGTTCGGTTCGCGAGCCGAACTTGATCATGCCGATGCGCTGGCCGCGGGTGACGGTGCTGCCCTCGGTGGCGGTGTTGACGATGCGACGGGCGATGAGGCCGACGATCTGCTTGACCACCGCGATCGGCTTGCCGGCGTCGTCGCCGAGCAGGATGGTGTTGGACTCGTTGTCGTTGCTGGCCTCGTCGTGTTTCAGGGCGTTGATGAACTTGCCTTCCTTGTAGACGGTCTTCAGCACTTTCGCGTCGCAGGGGGCACGGTTGACGTGCACGTTGAAGACGGAGAGGAAGATGCCCACCCGCACCGCCGGTCCGCCGAGGAGGGGATCGTTTTCGATCGGGGTGATATCGCTGACCATCCCGTCCGCAGGCGACACCCACGTATCGCGGCCGTCGGGGAGGGCGCGTTCCGGGTCGCGAAAGAAGGCCATCAGCCAGATCCAGATCACCAGCGGCAAAAGCACTGCTGCGGGGTGGATGATGAACAATCCGGCGCCGATCAGGCCCAGCGCGACCGTGCCGATAACCATTTCCCAGAAACCATGACGGGTAAAACGAAGCATCGCGCGCGAGCGTAGACGCGGCGGTGAGGCGTGTCAATTGATCGCCGATCGTCGATTGCCGAATGACAACCGACGAACGACGGATGGCTTATCTTGCCCGTCCTAATCGGCAGCCACTCGCGTTCATCCTTTTTTCAGCCGACGTGAAGATACGACGGATCGTCCGTTTATTCCGGTCAGTTTGCGGGTTATTGGTTAAGCTATTTCGGATCTTCCCGTTTATCGGCCCCGGATGCGGGGCGGGTGTTTCGATATCAACAGTATGACGCGAGCCACCCTTACACGGTCAGTTGTTGAAGTCCTCGAAGACCGCAAGCTCCTCGCGGCGGTATATCCCACGGCGGGCGAGCAGTACATGCTCGAATTGCTCAACCGCGCCCGAGCCAACCCCACCGCCGAAGCCACGCGTCTGAACAACTACACGATCAACTACAACGGCACGAACTACGTCTACAACGGCCAGCTCAACGAAGGCCTCTCCGCAGGGACGATCTCCACCGCGGCCAAGCAACCGCTGGCGTTCAACCCGTATCTTGTCGATGCCGCCCGAAAGCACAGCCAGTGGATGGTCGATACCGATACGTTCTCCCACACCGGCGCATCCGGCAGCAACCCAGGCACGCGCATCTCGGCGGCGGGATACTCGGGCGCCAGCACTTGGGGCGAGAACATCGCGGTGAACTGGTCCACAGGGTCGATCGATTCGACGAGCACGATTCTCAAGCAGCACAACAACCTGTTCACCGACGTGCCCATTGCCGGCCGCGGGCATCGGTTGAGCATGATGAACGGCAGTTTCAAGGAGGTCGGCATAGGCGTCGCCACCGGCGCATGGGTGATGAGCGGCAGCAACTGGAACGCCCTCACCAGCACGCAGGATTTCGCGGCCAAGTCGACGACTTTTCTCACCGGGGTGGCGTATAAGGACACCACCGTCAAAGACAATTTTTACACGCCCGGCGAAGGGCTGTCCGGCGTCATTGTGAAGGCGACGCGCACCAGCGACAACCAGGTTTTCACCACCACCACCTGGGCCAGCGGCGGCTACTCGCTGGCGTTGCCGGCGGGCACGTACAACATCGAGGCGTCGGGCGGCAGCCTTGGCAGCACGATCTACTACAACAGCGTGACGGTCGGATCGAGCAATGTAAAACGCGATTTCGTCACCGGCCAGTCGAGCGATCCGAACCCGACGCCCACCCCTACTCCGACGCCCACACCAAGCGGCCCCAGTTTCGCGGCGATCAACGGTCGCACGCTGGTGGTCACCGGTACCGGCGAGGCGGACACGATTACCGTCTACCGAAAGAATACCACCTACACTGCCGTGCTGAACGGCGAGTCGATGTCGTTCGCCAAGAATCTGATCGACGTCATCGCCATCCTGGGTTTGGCGGGCAACGATACAATCAAGGTTGGACCGGGCGTGTGGAGCACCTTCATTGAAGGTGGCGACGGCAAGGATCACATCACTGGTGGCGACGGCCCTGATACCATTTACGGCAACGCTCAGCCCGACTACCTCGACGGCGGCGCGGGCGACGACGTGTTGGTAGGCGCAGGCGGCCACGACGTTATCGTCGGTGGCGACGGCGACGACCGCATCTACGGCAATGCCGGCAACGACACCATCGATGCTGGTGCCGGCAACGACCGCATTTACGGCGGCGATGGCGATGACAGCATTTACGGCGGTGTTGGTCGAGACATTCTCTACGGTGAGGCCGGCCGAGATACCCTTAATGGTGGCCCCGGATCCGATTACTCCGACAACGACCCCCTCGACCGCCGCATCGCGATCGAGATCCTGGCGTGAACCCTGATGTGGGCCACCCAGAGCCTGGCTTCGCATCGCTTGCGGTAAGTTCCTCTCTTGTTCGCGTGCTTGGACCACCGCGGGTGATCGCGTCGGATGCCGCTGTACTATCCCGACTTGAGGCGCATCTTTATTCCAATGTTCTCAAGAACATTGGAATAGTGGTTGGAGATCTTGGCGATGCATTTCGTCGCAGATGGAGGGAAGAATTGTGTTTGTCCGAAGAAGATCCTGTCGCATTGGCAGGGCGATGCCCGTGAGGGAGGCGAGTTCGGTTTGATGCGTCGGGAATTGCGTATATCCTCATGCGGCTTAACTACAGGAGCCGCTCGTGTCGCGAAAAGCGTTAATCGTCTGGGGTGGATGGGACGGACATCAGCCGAAGGAAGTGGGGCAGATCTTCGCCCGCGTTCTGAAAGAGGAAGGCTTTGACGTTGAGGTGTCGGACACGCTCGACGCGTTCAAGGACGAGGCCAAGCTGAACGCCCTGTCGCTGATCGTTCCGATCTGGACGATGGGCAAGATCACAAACGAGCAGGCCAACCCGGTCTTCAAGGCCGTGCGCGACCACGGCGTCGGCATCGCCGGCTGTCACGGCGGGATGTGCGACAGCTTCCGCGAGAACACCGAATGGCAGTTCATGACCGGCGGGCAGTGGGTGGCCCATCCCGGCAACGACGGCACGACCTATCGCGTGCGCACGATCAAGGGCAGTTCCCCGATCGTCGAAGGCATCCAGGATTTCAACGTCTGCTCTGAGCAGTACTACATGCATACCGACCCGAGCAATCGTGTGCTGGCGACGACGGAGTTTCCCGTCGCGGCTGGCCCGCATTCGGGGAACGGGCGGTTTGATATGCCGGTTGTCTGGACCCGCGTTTACGGCAAGGGCCGCGTATTTTACAACTCGCTCGGCCACCAGGCGAACGTCATGGAATCCGAACCGTGCCTGACGATCCAGCGCCGCGGGTTCCTGTGGGCGGCACAGTGATTGAAGGGTGTTGATAGTTGACGGTTGATAGTTGATAGTCAGACGCGTCGCTATCAACTATCAACTTGTAGCTATCAACTACTGCACATGGTCATCACCATCGACGGACCCGCGGGCTCTGGGAAATCGACGGTCGCCGAAGAGGTGGCGCGGCGGTTGGGGTTTGCGTTTCTCAATACCGGGCACATGTATCGTTCGGTCGGGCTGGCGGCACATCGGCGGCAGATCGATCTGAACAATCACATCGAGCTGATCTACGTCGCCAGGCACGCGAAGATCGAGTTTGACTGGAGCAAGTATCCCCCGGCGGTCATTCTCAACGGCGAGAAAGTCACGCACCTGCTCGGCGGGAGGGAAGCGAGCGAGGCGGCGTCGTACGTCGCGGTCGTGCCGCAGATCCGCGAGATGATGGTGCTGCAACAGCGTCAGATCGGCGAGGAGCGCGGCAACGTCGTCACCGAAGGCCGCGATCAGGGTACGATCGTCTTCCCCAACGCCGAGTTTAAGTTCTACATTGACGCCGCCCCCGAGGAGCGCGCCCGCCGTCGGTACAACCAGCTTCGCACGCGAGGCGAACACGTGGAGTTCAAGGAGGTGCTCGACCAGATCCTCGCCCGCGACAAGCGCGATCGCGAGCGGCTGGTCGGCCCGCTGGAAAAGCCGAAGGACGCGATCGAGATCGACTCCACGTCGCTCGATTTCGAAGACGTGGTGCGAAAGATCATCACGATCGTCGAAACGAAGAAACCTACATAGAAGGGCTGCGTGCCGCGTTCTGCGTGCCGCGTGAGGAGGAAGGAATCGCTTTCC
The DNA here is from genome assembly GCA_037189665.1 of Phycisphaerae bacterium. Taxonomy (GTDB): domain Bacteria; phylum Planctomycetota; class Phycisphaerae; order Tepidisphaerales; family Tepidisphaeraceae; genus BPJO01. The sequence continues at coordinate 9,427 of JBBCIV010000167.1, forward strand.
TTCCCTA
>JBBCIV010000168.1:0-17675 GCA_037189665.1 Phycisphaerae bacterium
AAGGGCACGCTTGCAGTGCTGGCAAGTGACGTGACGGTCGTCGGCGGGGTTAGCGTACCGGGATGGTGGTTCGGCCAGACCAACGTTGACTTCGATCCGGACCGAGCCATATGGAGTCGGTTTGGCGTGACGGCCAAGGTGCTTTTATGCCCGGGCCTTTACGAATCCACCAGCTATACGATGGCCGCCGCGGACAAAACGCTGACCACCGCTTACGGGCATAACTTCGGCTTCCGTTTTGCCAATTTGGGGCCGACAGTAAGTTCGCTTGGGGGCGAAAAAGGTCTTCGGCTGAACAAGGTACGCCAGCCAACCGAAACGGTGCTGATGGCCGACATCAGCGACCCGCTGAATGGCGTCACTGCGATCGTGAACACGTCGATGGGCTTGCAAGACCCGCTGGCCCTGTATTCCCCGGCATCGACATCGGCGCCATTCATCCCCAAGTGGCCCAACTTCCACGGCCGACACCGTGGTTTCGGCGGCGTTCTCTGGTTCGACGGACACGCAACCCTCGAATTGGCGATCGTGCCGCCCGACCATACCAATTTCAAGTCGCTGTTCCCCGGCCTGACGGCTTTGTCCACGCCCGATGCGTGCAAGCGGGTCAAGGTGGGCTTCCTGGCCCGCAATCCGAGCGAATTGGCTTCGCCTACCGGCGCCTGGGCCAACTACTACTTCCTGTTCAACAAGAGCGCCGTGAACGCCACGACCACGAGTGAACTTATCAATGTGGGGTTCAAACAATAAGGCGGGTCTATCCAGGCTCATCCAAGGAAAACTTCCATGCGATTTCGTTGTCTCGCAGCGTTGTCAGTCGTGTTATGTTCGGCGATCGCTTTCGGACAGACCACCCGTCCGAATCAACTCAAGGTCGGCGATCCCGCTCCGGCTTTGGCGGTCGAGAGTTGGGCACAAGGTACGTCCATCCCCGCTTTCGAGCCCGGAAAGGTTTACGTGCTCGAGTTCTGGGCTACCTGGTGCGGCCCGTGCATCGCCGCCATGCCGCACCTGACCGAATTGGCCAAGCAGTACGAAGGCAAGGCCACGTTTATCGGCGTCAACGTGTTGGAGAGAGGCGAGAGCGAAGACCCGCCAGTCACCGCGCGGCAGCAGGTCGATGCGTTCCTCAAAGGCAATCCGGGCCGCATGGGTTACGACGTTGCGGTGGACGGAGCCGCCGGCAAGATGTGGGAGACGTGGGGCAGAGCTTCGGGGCAGAGAGGTATCCCGTGCAGTTTCGTCATCGACCGCCAAGGCAAAATCGCCTGGATCGGCCACCCCATGCGGTTGGATCCGGTCATTGAAGGTGTCGTCAACAACACCGGTTTCGACGTCGCCAAATATGAAGAAGAGGTCAAGCAGAAGGCGGCGGCCAAACAGGCCGCGTTAAGCTCGGTTCGCAGGGCCTTGCGTAACCGTGACTACCCCGCCGTCCTGGAAGCCGTTGCGAAAGTTGAAAAGGAAACCCCGGAATACGCGCCCGACACGGCCGGTCCGAAATTGATCGCCCTGATCGATACCGACCCCGACGCAGCCGTGGCGTTGATCCGCCAGGACATCGCAGACAAGAACCAACGCAATCTTTCCACATACGGCTTCCTCGCCAACGATTTGGAAGACGCGCCAAAGGAAGTCTATCTGGCCAGCATCGACGGCCTGCTGGCACTGGTGCGTCCGGAAGACAAAAGCGGTCTTTCGGACACCTATATCATCGTCGCCGGCATCTATTCGAAGATCAAAGACCACAGCTCCGCCGTAAAGTATGCTCGCCTGGCCGTCCAAAACGCCAAGGACGCCAACGCATCGGCATCCAAGCTCAAACAGTATCAACGGCTCGCCGACAATTACGAAGAAGCTGCCGCGTTGTCTCGCACCAAGTAGGGCCGCTTGGATTGAACGACGAGAGGCTCGGGCAGGGACATCGCTCGGTCATCCTTGATCTGCATTTGCGTACGCGGTACGTGTCTCGTTGCGTGCAGTGCCGCTCGCAGAGCACGATGTACCTGTCGTTGGCATCGAGTTGTCCCGCCCGCCCGCGCCGCTGGTTCTGGGAACACAACTCAGCCGACAACGATGGCTGGACCAGTGGACTGCGGAACATCTGTTGGACCGGGGGTTTCGGAACCTCGCGTTCGCCGGCGGCCAGTGCTTGCTGCTGCGGCGAACCCGCCCGCATCGCCTCGAACGCGAAAAACAGGCAGTCATGCAGGTCCGGCAGCCACGCCCAACGCCGGAACGTGTTGATCAATCGGACTTGTGCGGCCGCGTCGTCGCAACGCCCGAGAAACTGTCCCACCAAGAATTCCACCACGGGCACTTTGATCGCGTAGGCGTCGCCATCGCCTAACTCGGTAATGAAGCCCGCCCGCGTCGCGATGAACAGGAGTCTTTCGATTTCCTGCCGGCTTGTCTCCGGCAACAGCCGCGACACCTGTTGCATCACATCGGCCAACGGCTGCGGCTCGCCGAACCGCCGCTGTGCAAAAACCGTCAGTACGGCACCAAGGCCGTACGCACGACGGGCCATGCTCTCGGGCGTGAGAAGCTCCTCCGCGAACAATCGCGCCTGTTCGGTCGGCAGCCCGACCCACTGTTTGATGCGCAATGGATCGATCGCGCGGGCCAACAGGACCCGCATAATCTCGGGAATGGTTCGAAGCGGATGCTCCGGATGACGTTCCAACCGGTCACACCAGGCCGACAGAAAAATCGGACGCGAGAGGATGTCCCGGATGTCCGGTTCGGCGCGAGAAAACGCCGCCATCGCCGATTCAGAGCGTATCTGGTCGCCGGAAAAACGCATGGCAAGGTACGAGCGGATTTCCAATTCCGTGTACTCCCCGATGCTCAGTCGAGCTTCACGGCCGAACAACGGCTCGTTCTCGGCTCCGTAGCCCGGCCGCGAGGACAACACGATTCGACACGGTGTCCGGTTCTCCCCCGACACGAGCCGTCGAATCTCCTCCATCGCCCGCTCACGAGGACTCACTCCGTCGCGGCAGTCATACCCGCCCGGTAGTTCATCGAACCCGTCGAGGAGCAACAGCAACGAACCGCCGGCCAGCAGCCGGTCGAACGCCGGCCGCGGCAGCGTCTCATGGTCGTCTGAAGGGCCGAGAAGAAACTGCGAACGAAAGAGGAACTCTTCAAATCCCTCATTCTCATGCCACTTCCAAGCGCGGAGACGCACCGGCAGCGGCACCAGTTGGCCCTTGAGCACGTCGCCCGCCATCAGTTGCCTGGCCTGATGCCATGCGAACGTTTCCATCACAACCGATTTGCCCGAGCCAAAGGGCGCGATCAGCAACAGCAGTTGATCGGCACTGCCAAGCCACCGCAGCAATGCCGGCGCTTCCGATTCAGCGACAAGTGTGTCGGTACGCACTTTGGCCGACCATTGCCCCCAGCCACCGCCGACCATGTCCGACTGCCGATAGTGTCGGGCGCGTTCGTCTTCCGGATCACATGGATACAGGCGTACGGAAGCATGGAAGCGCCGGTCGGCCTGGCTGCCGGTTCCCGCCAGAACCCCGATTCGGGAAAAAATGCGCTCAAGATGCCGGGCGTAGGCTTTCAATGAGAGTGAGTTTTCCGGTATGAACCCCATCGTGTACCAATGCGTCCGCGCCGATCGATCTTTCCGCGGTGGACTCTAACCGCCACCAGCCTCATTGAAAATCGGTTATTCGATGGAACGGCGAATGTGCGGTCTTGCAACAACAGCACCAGCCTGCCTTCCACGCCGTACTCTTCCACAATGCCGCCGTCGGCTTCTCATGTAAGAGGTCCGATGGCCATCATGCGGCGCAAGCCGTGCGGCCGTTGCCCGTCGGTAAAGTTGTGGACAGCTTCAGTAGGTCGCAAAGAACGCGGCCGACTTCTCCGGGTTGTAACCCCGCCGGTCGTAGAGCTTGGTCGTGGTCGGGTCGGCGTGCCCGACGTCACGCTGCACGTCCTCCAGACTGGCGCCGTTGTCGAGGGCGGTCGTGATGAACGTCGCCCGCATCGAGTGAGCCGTGTAGCCGACGTCCAGGCCGGCCAATGCCGCGTACTTGCGCAATACCCGGTCGATGGTTTCGGGATGGACGTGACGGCGCGATTGACGATGGTGCTGATTCGCCTTGACCGGTCGGAACAGCGGGCCGTCCAGATCGTCGCCATGACCGGCGGCCGTGAAGTATTCCACGAGGCGCTGGGCCGTCTGCGGGTTCAGCGCCAGCGACAGTTCTTCTCCGCCCTTGCGCACGAACTGCAGCGACTTGTAGCCCGCGTTGGTGTGGAAGTCGCGCACGCGGAGGCTCGCGATCTCCGAGCGGCGCGGCCCGGCTTGCAGGCCGACGGAGAGCATGGCGCGGTCGCGCAGGCCCAGGAGCGTCGTCGGGTCGGGGGCGTCGAGCACCTTGCGTGCCTCCTTTGCGGACAACGCGCGGGTCGTGCCTTGCGTGCGGTTGATGCGCGGCCGTTTCACGTCGCGAACCGGATTGATGTTCGCCGCACCGTGCGCGACGAGGTGCGTGAAGAGAGATGACAACGCCGAGAGCCGGCGACGGATGGTGCGCGGTCGAACGCCTTGCTCTTTCATGCGGTTCTGCCAGACGACCACCGCAGCGCGGCCGACGTGTTTCAAGTCCTCGCTGGAGCGGATCTGCAACGTCCGAACAAAATGCGCGACGTCCTGCTTGTAAGCCCGGCGGGTGTGGGGCGAAAGTTGGCCAGCGAGCCAGATCTCTTCTTCGGTGATTGAATGCAGCAGGTCGAGTGCCGAAATCGAAGACGCCGAATTGTTAATCACCATTAATGCCTTGCCGGCATTATCCCCCTCGTCCATCGGTCCCTCCGTTGCACGAGATAAACACGATTATCACGCGCAGCGCAAGAACTTTCTGACACCTGCAGATTCCACTTGACCGAAGCCAGAACCTGTGAAGCACATACGACTCGACCACTTGTGACGGTCACGCCATACAAAAGCGCTTGTCGGCACTGCGGAAGTAAGGCATAATTGAATTGTAAGGCGTTTTGAAACGGAAAGGATTCTCCATGCTGCACTCCACCGTCACGAGCAAGGGCCAGACGACCATTCCCGGCCAGATTCGCGAGGCTCTGCAAATCAAACCCGGCGACAAGCTGGCATACGAGGTCGAAGGCGACCACGTCACCATCCGGGTTCATCCCGGCACCAAGTCGCTGAAGGGCGCCCTGGCGAGCGGCAAAGGCAAAGGCATGTCCTTCACGCAGATTCGCAGCGCCGCGGCGGCCGTCCGTAACCGCGAGCGAACCCGATGAGCAAGCGACTCCTGGACACCAACCTGATCGTCCGCCATCTCGTGCAGGACAATCCCAAGCACGCGAAGGCCGCCGCCAAGGTCTTCGACCTGTGCGACAAAGGCGAGTTCGTCGGGGTGATCCTGCCCGAGGTCGTCGCCGAGTGCGTCTTCGTGCTGGAGTCGTTCTACAAGCACGAGCGCGGACAGATCGCGCGGGTGCTCGGCGAACTGTTCAGCAGCCCCGGCATCGAACTGGAGAGGCTCGACACCGTGCTGGATGCCTTGGAGCGGTACGGCAACAGCAAGGTTCACTACGTGGACTGCGTCATCGCCGCCACTGCCGCAGCACAAGGCTGGCCGGTCGCCTCCTTCGACGGCGACTTCAAGCGGTTTCCCGATGTCCACGTGGAATTGGACTGAGGCCACGGCTGCTGGTTTGCCCGCATGTTTACCAGGCGATGGAATCGACGACGGTCGCGTTGTCGCCGCTCGCGCCGCAGCGCGACTTCTCCACAATCCATAGCACGCGCTGCCGCGTCAAAGCAGTGAAGAGGCTGAGCGGCTTCATCGACGGCTCGTTCAGATAACGGCCCCGGACTCGAATCTCACGGCCGGCCGCGCGCAGCGTGATGCCTTCCGTCGGCGAGTACAGAAACTGCTCGATCAATGCATACGGGATCGCCAGTACCGTGTCGTCCTTCTTCCGAAGTTCAACGGTGAGCGCGCGGTCCCGGATGCCGCGGAGCAGACCGAAGCCACCAAGGTCATCGATCGCGTCGTCCGTGTCGGGTGGTTCATTGTCGCGGACGGCATGTCGCTGCTGAAGGATTTGCTCGACGGTCATGAACTACGCTCCGCGCTCCAGATACTGCGACGGTTCGGGTGACATCGGAATCGAGGGTTGGGCTTGCCGCGATTGCTCCAGGAGTCGCCGCGTCAGTTCGGTGGCCGTCATGCGGTCGCTGCTGCCGCTGGCCGCTTCCAGCAAACCCTGCTTGTCGTCGGTGTAGACGCTGCATCGCGTGCGGCCCCGGCTGACCGAGACGTACAACTGCTCACGCCCGGCGGCGGCGAAACTGCCGGCGGATTCGGCGACGATCACGCGATCGACCGTCTTGCCCTGGCTGGCGTGGCTGGTCGTGCAGTAGCCGTAGTCGAGGTGACCGAAGGAGTGTCCGATCCGCCAGCCATTGTTGAGCGTGAGCGTTCCATCAATGGCCACGTCCTTCACCGTGAACGACTGGCCGTTGCTGAGGCGGTGGCCGTCCGCCGTACTGGCATTGGCTGTCACGCGGAGCACGTCGCCCACGGCGACGCCGAGCGAGGACATGTGGTAGACGGCGAATCGGTTGGCCAGATCGAGCGGGATCGGATCGACGCCGACTCTGAGGCGACTACCCTTGGTGTGACCTGAGGCGTTTTGGGTGAAGACGACGACGTCACCGGGCGCATAGTTCACCGCGTCCTGACGCTGGACGAGCGTGAGATTGCGGTTGGTCAGCTTCAGCACGCTCGCCGCGTCGCTGCCGATCTTGCCTTCATGGCGCAGCGCGTTGCGAATCGAGTGGGTCACAATCGCTTTCTCGGCGTGGGTCGGGCTGACCACCAGCACCGACTTGCCCGCTTCCATCGCCTGAACGTATTCCGCGGCGATACGTTCATTGCGCGTCTTGGGGTCGGCGATCTCATGGACCCATTTCAGGTCATCGAGTGTGGCCAAGGCGGATTCGACGCGGCCCCGACTCAGGTCTGCCACCGCCTGCCGATAGCGGTCCCGCTGGCGCACGATGTCGGTTAGTTCCGCCGAGCGCAGGCCGGCCTCCTGTTCCAGCAGCCGCAGGGCCGAGCCGCGCTCGACGCTGCCGTGCTGGTAGCGGTCGCCGGAAAGGATGATGCGGGCATTCCGCTCCTTGGCGATCTCGAACAGCTTCGCCATCGAGCGAGAGCCGATCTGGCCGGCCTCATCGACGAGGATGATGCCGACACGCACGCTCTCTTGCGTTTTGGGATTGACCAGCAGCATCGCCAGCGTGTCGGCGTTGGCGAATCCGGACTCACGCAAGACGCCCGTGGCGCCGGTGCTGGGCGTGAAGGCGTGGATCGTGTGACCGGCCGATTCCACGCGCTGGCGCAGTTCGCTGAGTAGCGTCGTCTTACCGGCTCCGGCGATGCCGCGCAACAGCATCACACGGTCCCGCCCGGTGGTCAGATGCGCGAGGGCTCGCTTCTGGCCGGCATTGAACATCGTCGGGGCAGGAGCCGTTTCGCCCGGCACGAGCGGATCGCATGCCCCTCGTCCGGTCTTGGCAAAAGAGAGCATTCGCCGTTCTTCATCCAGGACGGCGGGTGATGTGACCATGCGCTGGCCATGCTCCTCGCCGACGATCAGGGAACTATCAATATCTACAGCAAGAATTGCCTCGGGTGTCGCCTTGCCGGTGGCGTTGTGCATTGCCGTCGCGAGCAACGTACGCTGCAGCACCACCGCGGCGCGCTCGAAATGATGGTCGGCCGCCGTATCAATTGCCGTACGCGCGAAGATCGGATCGGCCACCTGCACAGCGCGATCGTGAATACCGTGCGATACCTGTTGAACGTTATCGGCCTCGCCACTGGATAGCCGCTTGTGCCAGAGTGTCCGTAGATTGTCCATCGACAGTTTTTTGTTCTTACCGTCGCGCGTGGTCGCGCCCAGTTGCGCCTTCTCGTCAGGGTCGGTAATGCCGAGGCGTTCGGCGGCGGCCTCCACCTGCAGCGTGCGGCGGGAGAACTTCTGCTCGGCTTCTTCACCGATGCCGGCGACGTGCCAACGGTTCTTAAACCTTTCCGTGACAGACTGGACCTTCACACCAAGCACAGGGGGTTACCAATGCCACGTAAGAAATCCACACCGGCAGCCGAGGCCGCCACCGAGAGACCGGCCGAAACGACGGCAACCGCCGTCGCCGAACCGCCGGTTCCATGCCAGACCGAAACGGACGTCGGCAGCGGCGCGGCGATTGAATCGCCACCGACTGACGGCACGGGCAAGAACTACGGCCCGCCGTACAAGGCAGTGTTCACCTCCGCGGCCACAGGCATCGAGCTCGGCGAGAACCGCCGCTTTAACCAGCGTGTCCTCTCGTTCAAGGACAAGCCCGCAATGGAAGTGATCGAGCGGCTCAAGCAAATCGGTTTCCGTTACCAACCGGAGGACCGGTCCTGGACGATCCAGGCGACAGCCGAATCCCGACTCATGACCGACCGGCTGGCGCGGGAGTTGGCCGGTCAGAACCAATCGATGTCGCGCTGATGCGGCGTGACAGGCCGGGCGATCCGAACCAGCTCACGTTCAAATGGGCGGTGCGGACGGCGGAAAACCGCAAGCCGGAACCGCCCGCCACGTCGATAGCATCCACAGCAAGCACGGCCCGCGATCGTTCGCCCCACGAAGAGTTGCGTCTTCCCCGTCGCACTTGGGTCAGTTCGCGGATGCCGGTCCCCTCGCCGCTATCGGAAGCGGCGGCGGCGGGCGACTTCGGCCTCGATGAGTCGGGTAAGTTGATCCGTCCGTCGCGCGAGGAAGTCCGCGAGATCACCGAAACCCATGCCGAACGTCTCCGGCAGAACCTGATCGACGGCGACACCGCCGCATTCGAGCAAGGCATCGTCAAGTACGCCGAGAGCTTCGGCCAGCCCGCCGCCGACCGATTGCGGCGCTATGTTCATCGCATCGCGGGCGAGGTCCTGCAGACACAGCCAAGCCGGTCACGCTGAGTTCGCAGTCCGTCATCAGTCTCCGTTTCATTGCATGTTGTAGATCGGCCCGCGCACGCGGCCGGACGGATGGACACGTGTAAAGCCGCCGCCGGGCCGTTCAATCGGAAAATCGGTTCCCCCGCGAGCGGTCTCCCCCAATTTTCACGACTTGACCGGTAAAGCCCACGCAGGGGTGAGCCCCGTCTAACGGCGGCTTTCTTTTCGTGCCATCGGCCGCGATGGGCGTGGCCGCAACAACACAAAGGAGACTTTATGACCAACACCACCGAATCCAACGCGGCACCGTCCAAGACCCCGTCGCACATCGCCTACCAGATCCGCGACCGCGGCGAGAAGAGCTACTGGACCCGCATCGGCACTGCCTGGCAGCACGCCGACAAGAACGGCTTCAATGTTCAGCTCGAATGCGTCCCGCTTGACGGCCGCATCACGCTCCGCGTCGCGACCGAGAAGAAAGACTAATTAACTCACCGGGCAGGCCATTCGGTCTGCCCCATATCCCGAAAGGAATTTCTATGACTATCCTTCATCTCAGCCTCCGCGAACTGCTCGATCATGCGTTTGGCCAACAGCTTCCGAGCGAACTGAATCTGTCCCAACTCCCCGCGTCGGCGCAGACCATGCAAGTCGAGTTGGACGTGCATGAACTCCTCGCCCGTGATCAAGTCATCGGCGTGTTCTGGTGCGTCGAAGACGTCCAGTCCTGCCGTCCCGACCTCGACGAAGACCAATGCTGGCAAGTGCTTCGGCAAGTGCGCCGTTATCACGACTGCAATGACGGCATCAACTGGGACATGCTCGACACGGTTGCCGAAATATTGTTCGGCCCGGCCGAAGAATAGGAGACCAACATGCGAAACTCTGTCAATCCATTCTTTGCCGCACGGATGCCGCGTGCATCAGTTCGCCAATCCGAGGGCAAACCGGTCAAGCTACCGTTTCTGCGTCCGGAGGCGGCTCGCTTCGCGAAGCTGCCACGTGCGCCAATCAACGCAAGCCCGGTGCCGCACCTGACCAGCCTCTACCACAACCATGAGGCCGGTGAATACGGCAACCGGTCGTATCCCGGCAATTGCGGTGGGAATCTGATCAAGGATCTGCTGCGGTTCTACACGCCGGCCAGCGTGTTCGACCCGATGACCGGCAGCGGAACGTGCCGCGACGTGTGCAATGAACTGGGCGTCTACTGCTTTTCCAGCGACCTGCACCAAGGCACCGATGCTTGCGACGGCAGTGCATTCCCGCGAGCGTGCTTCGACTTCGCGTGGATTCATCCACCGTACTGGCGGCAGAAGCTGTACACAGCCGATTCTCGCGACTTGTCGCGCACGCCAACGCTGGAGGCATTCCTTGAGCGTTACCGCTTGCTGATCGCCAACTGCGCCGGCTCACTCGTGCCGGACGGAAGGCTGGCCGTTCTCATGGGTGACTATTCCGACCACGAGGCGGGCTTCGTTCCCCTCACCCACTACACGAAAGTGCTGGCGTTCGAACTCGGCTTGCGTCAGTGTGCCACCGACATCATCCGGTTCAGCCACGGCGCATCGAGCAGCAGGAAGGTATATCGCTCCAGCTTCATTCCCGGCCTGCATGACGTATGCATGATCTTCCAGAAAGGAGGTTAACCCTGTGACCGACATCCTGGACGACCTGTTCCACGGCTGCGCCCTGGAGGCGTGGCTGCGGACGGCGCGGGCCAGCGGGCAATGGCCGCCGGACTCCGAGGTGATCCGGCGGCTCGCCTACCAACTCTACGAGTCCGAATTGCGACAGCGTCACGATCCGGGCGAATGAGATTCCGATTTACTGTGTCCCTCAACCGTGGCATGTTCGCGGTGCCACGAGCAAGGGAGGAACCGATGCCACAACTGATCGACATTGACACGCTATCACCGGTCGAGCGGATTGCGCTGGCCGACGTGTTGTACGACAGCGCCATGCAGGAGATCGAGGCCATGCCGCTGTCCGACGAGCAACTGGCCGAACTTGATCGACGCATCGTGGATATCGAGCAAGGCAAGGTCGGGCTCGTCGCCTGGGAACAGGTGCGTGGCACCCTTGGCCGAGTCGCGATGACCGGAGTCCTGCTGCATCCAGCCGTCCGACACGACCTGCAACGGGCGGTCGCATCCTACAACGCCCGCGCGGTCGGACTGGGATCGGCGTTCATGTCGGACTTCGAGCGGCTGATTGACCGCGTCGTAACCTTCCCGCTGGCCTACCCCGAGACACTCGGCACCTATCGGCGTGCCTGTCTGGCCCGCTTCCCTTATTCGGTCATCTACGATGACAAGTCCCTCCTCCTGGTAACGGTCCTGCCGCTGCGCCCCGACGGCGTTCTCCACACCGTGCCAAGCAGGTAAGGAATCCCAGCCCGCGGGAATCCAAAGCATCCATGCCGAGTCCTGATCTAGATTGACCGATCCGAAGCGAGAGCAATTTGTTTCATTCAGACGTCTCCCCTTAGCAGCGCTAAGGACGCAAAGCACCATGAAATTGCCGACAGCGCGACGGATGGCGCGATGTCGTGCAGTATCGACTGCGTTCTGGATTGCATGATTGCGGGCGTGCAGGATTGCACGCATTAACGCAGCGAATCGGGCTTAATGTCGCCGTGTCGTTGTCGAGGTGTTGCGCCGGTGCAACAGGTCGCTAGGAACCGAGGTCAACAGATCGATTCCGCTTGCGCGAAGGACATCAATCGTGCTATCGGTTGAGCATGATTATCGTCATCGCGAACTCCAAAGGCGGTGTGGGAAAGACCACCATCGCCGTTCACTTAGCCGCTTGGCTCCACGAGCAGGGACACCGGGTGACCTTCTGCGACTGCGACGCCCAGGAGTCCAGTTCCCAGTGGATGCGCGAGGCGTTGCCCCTGGTCAAACTCGTTCGCCTAAACACGACGAACGACATTCTCAATGAGTTGCCCATCCTCGACAAAGAGACCGATTTTGTGATCGCGGACGGGCCTGGCAGCGATGTGGAGCGGGCGAGGGCGCTGCTGCTCCGTGGCGACCTGGCGGTCGTACCGTGCAAAGCTTCCATCCTTGAAGTGCGGGCGTTGGCAGCGGCTACCGAAGTGCTGCGGCAGGCCCAGAACATCCGCGGGGGGATACCTCGCGCGGTGATAGTCCTGAGCATGATCGGCAAGAACTTCCGGCTCACCAAGGACATGAAGGATGCCGCGGCGGCGTTGTCGCTGCCGCTTGCGAGTGGCGCGATGACATTGCGACAGGTCTATGCCGATGCACCGGGACAGGCGGCGGTCGTTTGGCAGTTGGGATCGCGTGCCGGCGATGCGGCGTCGGAGGTCGAAAACCTCTTCCGCGAAATCCTGCCCGATGCCGCCCGCACCCGGGTAGTCCGCACCCAACGCAAACGATAGGAGGACGACATGGTCGAACGCAGAACCTTGGTTGACGGGATGAATCCACCTTCCGTTGCGCCGTCTGACGCCGAGCAGAAATTCCTCGGCGGCGCCAAGTCGAGCAACGGGTTCGACGCCTTGAAGAAGGCCACGACCGATGCATCGGGGGCTTCTCTCAGCACACGGATTCGGCCGGACTTTGTCGCGCTGTTGAAGCGCGCCAGCCTGGAGCGCAAACTCAACGGGATCGAGCCCAACAGCCTCCGCGATATCCTCGAAGACGCGCTGGAACCGTGGCTCAAGGCGCACGGCTACCTGTCCTGATTCACTCCGGTTTCGGTGCGAGCAGGGGCAATTCAGTTTGGTGTGTGCGTGAGGAATTCTTCAAGTGATAGCTCTTCACAAAGGCCAGGCGGTCGCCATTGAACATGAAGCGGATGTTGACGAAGAACACGCCGTCGGATGGGCTGCGATACAGGAATTCCTTCTCCAGCAGTTCGCGCACGCCGCGCTGGTAGGAGCGGTCGCTCATGCCGTGGTCGCGGGCGACGAAAGTATTGAGTTTGATCTCGTCGTTGCCGGGCTGGGCACGCATCTGATGGTAGACCATCTCGAACACCGCCAAGCCAGCCTTCGACAGGCCGGCCGCCTGCTTGATGCCGTCGAGGAACAGCTTGACGAAGCGGCTGGTATCGACCTCCTCTTCCCACCAGAAGCCCATTCCGCCGATACCTTTGATCTCGCCGGTCGAGTTGTCGACGATGACCGAGCCGCTGCCGCCGGGGACGTGGATGCGCTTGTTCCGCGTGGCCATCGCGTTGCTGCTGGCCGGCACGCTCGGGTTGCTGCGGTAGACCGGAAAGCCTCGCTTGGTGCTGATCTGGCCGCGCCGCAACGGCACATCTTCCTGCACTAAATCCTGTCGATCTACCGTCAAAATCACCTCCCCAAGTTGTCGCCGTTCGGACAGCACCTTGGCAGAGTAGCGACAAAAGCGCAAGCGTTTTCTGTCGGCGAGACGACCGATCCTGTCGGTCGGCCGACAGAAAGTGACGGAAGGTTTCCAGGGAATCCGCGGGGTCGCGGGCATTCCCTTTCTTATACCTAAAACCCCCATGCCTCTCGTCGCCGCCGGAGCGCGGATACAGGGCGCTGGCGCAGGCGGCGATTGGCACCACACATTGAAAGAAGCGACGCGGCCTGTGGATAACCTAACAAACGCGGGAGCGATGAACTTCCAACCGCAATGGTTCTGTTCAGAAGAGCAAATACGCAGCGAGCGCGTGTTCGACGTTTAGCCGCTGCATACTATCCCCGAGTTGCCCATGCTCAACCGGCATCAATCGGCAGTGCATCTCACCAAAAGAAGATCGGAATGCACGTTAGCGTGTCGCCACCAGTTGCGGGGTCCGAATTGTAACGAACATCTGCACCAGATGGATAGCTGCCCCCGTGAGTGCATGCAACGGAACTGGCATTCGGTGTGCCGGTCCAATAGCGAAAGCCTAAGTCCCAAGCATCCCAGCTTGAACTAAGAACACGCCCCCTGTTCGGCATGCCGTCATCGATTTTCCGATCGATACTGTACATGTCAACGGCGGATATAGTGGGATTAAAGTAATAGTCAGATCCGGGAGCGACAATCGAAAATACGTTACGGGAACTAGAGTTTGGGGAGGCGTTCCACAGCCCTCCTCCGACCCCATCGACTAAGGCGCCGACCGACACATAGCTGCCTTGAAGTTTCGCAGCAGGCATGTAGAGCGAATAGCTCTGGTCCCCGTTGGGCAGGCCCGCATTGAAAGTGTCCGTATCCGAAATGAGAGGATGCGCCGAGTTCAAGCCGTAGTTTCCCGGAAGCATCCCGGCTTCAACCAGATGCCGCCAGAAGGCGCCGCACTCGCCGGCGCAATTGCTTTCTGCTCCAGCCATAACGATACTATTCCCATCCCCATACCCTTCTTTTCCAGCCATAGAACCACTAAAAGCGAAGAACCCCAATCTCGCTGCTTGGTTCATATGCATATCGCCCGGCAGGGCGTCATACTTGCTTTTGAATGTATTTACGACAGACCGGTACTGATCCAGTTGCGAGAGCTGGCCGCGGATCTCTGCGGCGTGGATAAGATCGCGCCCGATGATTACGCCGCCAATCAACAAACCAACGATGACGAGCACGATCGACAGTTCGATCAGGGTGAATCCTGCTCGGTGTTCCGCGAGTTGCCGTGTTCTCTGCAATATGCACATTGCCTTCAACGTACACCGACATTGCTTAACAAAGAGTAAAAGCTCTCTACAGGAATGGTGGGTCAGTGTGGCCGGCATGTACGACGAAAGCTGCGAGCAGACTCGTTCGTTAGCCGGGCGAATGTACGAGTGAATGTGTCCATATTCTCAAAGCCGCACATTCTGGCAATCTCACGAACCTTGTGGTTCGATTCCGCGAGCAACCGCTTGGCGAGCTCCACTCGCTGGCGCGCGATTTCGTCGGCGACGGATCGCTTCATATGCTGCTTGAAAGCGCGGTGCAGTCCGACGCGCGACATTGGCACTTGCGCGAAAACATTGTTCGCGTTGATCGGTGTCCGGAAGTGGCTCCAGATGAACCGCAACGCGGTTGCGACGTGTACGTGGGGCACCGCCAGAATGTCCGTGGACATGCGGGTCACTACGCCTCGCGGCGGGATCATGATGGGTTCATGGGGAACGGCACGTCGGTTAATTAACTCGGACAGAAGTTGTGCCGCCTCGTAGCCTTTGCGTTCCAGGTCCGAATCCACACTCGACAGCGGCACCGGCGCAAAATCGCATTCCATTTCGTTGTTATTTACGCCAAGAACCGCCACCTCTTCCGGGACGGATGCTCCTGCCAGCCGGCACGCTCCAAATACCATCGGCGCCAAGTGGTCGCTGGGTGCCAGAATTGCCACGGGCTTGGGATGGGTGGAGATTTGTTGAGCCAACCAACGAACGACGCGATCGTGCCACGCACCTCCCTTCCGAGTGAGATGCCTGCAATCAAGCATGACGGCATCGTGCCCTTTGCTTCGCAGGAACGATACGAAAGCATTGCAGCGCTCGCCATCCGTGACGCTGTCGAAGTGGAGAAACGCCGCGTAATGTCGAAAGGCCTTCCCGATCAAATACTCTGCCGCCATATGGGCGATGGCGACATTGTCGTTCAGCACCCGAGGCACTTTGACACTCGGCGCCTGGTTGGACAGGTCCACCATCGGCAGTCTCGTCCTGCGTAAGGCCCTGGTGATATCCGGGCGCAGCGGCGTCAGCAGCGCAATGACGCCGTCCGCGCGCAGCGGCTCCATGATCAACCCGTCCCGGATCATGTGCGTGTCCAGGCTCCAGTTTGCAGTGCGAGCGAAACGCGCGATGCCGCGGTGGATTTGCAGGTCATACCAACCTAACGCCAGCAGCACGCGCAGCGAGCGAGGCGCATAGGAAGAGGCAATGAGTGCATTGGGCACGGAAAGCATCGAATTGCTCGAAGTTGCAGCACGCTCGCTGGAGACGGGAGGTTTCCGGTCCGGCGGCAGCGGCGCTGGGCGATGATTGATCCTGCGCATATCAAATCCTAAATGATCATGCCACATGAATTTAAGCATTGATGAACACGACAGTTGCGATGACGCCTAATGCTCAAAGGCGGCAGGCAGTGGAGCCCGGAAGTATACAAATCGTCGTAGTTTTGAGCAAAAACGCTCTGTTTTTATGTAGAACGCGGGCCATACTTGCTATCGACCTGTGGCGGAACCACGGTTGAATTCAATTCACGACAGACGGAGGCTGCAATGCTGAGATCTAACCAATGTACCCGAGCCGGCGTGATTGCCGCGCTGATGCTTGTAAACGCTGCGGCGGCTCACGCTGCCACTGTCAAGTTTGATGTGGGCGGTCCCAGTCAGGTCGTCGCCACGGGGTGGACCGCACTCACTCTCCCGACGTTGGACCCGCCTCCCGGCGGCCCCGCTAGTGTACCAACGTCGGCGACCGACAGCGGCGTGACGGTGACGTTGACGTCCCTCATCGATGCCACCGATGGCCTGACCGTCTCATCATCCGGCCCCAATGGCAATTCTGGTAAGGTCTTGGCCCGTAATCGCTCGGCCGTCACGTATTCCTTGGACTCGTCACTGAACGACGTGCTCCGGGACGTTGCGTTCTACGACGACTGTGCCATCGATGTGTCGGGTCTGACCCCCGGCCAATATGAAGTGGCGCTCTACCACCACGACGCGAGCACTACAGGACCAAGCAACGTCTTCAGTGTCCGTCTCTCCGATGCTACGACGGGCATCGGCCCCGGCGCCAGCACCACGCTCTTCACCAACGTGACGGCCACGACGGGAACCGCTCCAACCTCAATTGCCAGCGAGACGTTCTTGGCCAAGGCTCGCCTTGATGGCACGTTCACTGTGTACTTGGACCGCACCGCTGGCGCGCAATCTGTGTTGAACGGCATCACGATCACGTCCGTTCCCGAACCGGCTTCGTTGACGCTGGCGGGCCTGGGATGCGGCCTGCTCATGATGCGTCGACGTCGGTAACCGCAAGAGCGAGAACCATCTGGTGAAATCGAGCGACTCGGACGAGTTGGCCTGAGAATATCAAAACGGCGGAAATAGAAATTGGAGAAAGTAAATATGCGGACTGATCTGCCTATCCACAGGTGGTTTCCCAACGTCGGCCAACACTGCCTTCCTGTAATCACTTGTCTTCTCATCATGCTGCTTGTTCTTGTCGCCAAAGGAGACGACGCGGCGGTCGATCGCAAGTTCGACGACTTCGAATCCGGCGACATAAAGGCGTGGGTCGCAGATGATGGAACAACCGTTGCGGCTGAGAAGAAGAACGTCTTCAAGGGCAAGTTTGCCTTGAGCGCGAAGTGGTCGGACGAAGACAAGGGGTGGTGGTTCGGCGTCAAGAAATTGTCCGAGGACCCCGAAGACTGGCAGAACTACAGCAAGCTGCGCGTCAGGTTCGCCAAAGATTCCGGCGCTCAGGGACTGATCTACTTGAACTACAAGAATAACGGAGAATGGGTGGCAGGGACCGGAAGCGTAAGCTCCTTCTGGGCAAAGTGGGATCAGGCATATACCGCTTATGAACTGGATTTGGGCAAGCACGCGCGCGGCGCCGTGACGGAAGTGCGCTTGTTCTGGAACGATGAGTTCGGCAAAGGAACGAAAACCGGAGATCGCACTTTCTGTTTTGACGATATTGAGCTCGTTGCAGGCAAGTAGTGGAGGCCGGGCGTTTGG
>JBBCIV010000169.1:0-17737 GCA_037189665.1 Phycisphaerae bacterium
CCCCCCGTCGGCGATGCCGTCGTTGAAACTGTCGCCCAGCCGAAACCCAGCGCCTGACCCCATAAAACGTGCCCAAACCACTCGACTATCTTCGCTCGCCCATCCGGTCCCGCCACCAGCTTGTGGAACTGCTGAAAACGCTCGTCCTCGTCCTGCCGCTGACGGTGCTCATCTGGATCTACGCCGAACGCGCCCAGACCACCGACGAAAGCAACCTTCAGGTCAGCATCGACGTCGGCATTGCCAGCCCCACGCTGTTCGCCAGCCTGATCGAGCCCGTCGGCTCGCCGATCCTGATCGACGTGAAGGGCTCGCGAGCGAAGATCGAAGACCTGAAAAACCAGCTCCAGAGCCGCATCCGCCTGCCGCTGAACCCGCAACTGGCGCCCGACAGCGAGCAGACGCTGCCGACCGTCGCATTGCTGAACGAGTATCCCGCCATCCGCGATTCCGGCGTCACCGTCACGTCGGCGGTGCCGTCGACGATCAAGGTGCGGATCGACTCGCGCGACGAGCGGCGCGGCGTCACCCTCCGCCTGCCGGACAACCTCCCGATCTCCGTCGCCTCGTCCAGCATCGAGCCCGCGACGGTCACCGTCACCGGCCCCAGCCGCGTGCTCGATCGGCTCTTCCCGCCGATGCAGAAGTGGTCGCTCTCGGTTGACCTCAGCACCTCAATGGACCGGATCAGCCAGCCGGGCACCCATAAGCTCGACGGCGTGCCGATCTCCATCGCCCGCGAACCCGGCGTGCGCGTCCAGCCTGAGCGGGCCAGCAGCGTGCGGATCGAGGTCAGCGCCCGTGAAATCGAATACGAGATTCCGTCGGTTCCCCTGGAAGTGCTCAAGCCGCTGGTGAGCGAATCGTCGCTGGTCGCCAAGCCGTCCAACAACCGCAACGTCGTCACCAACGTGCGCGTTCGCGGCCCGGCCAACCTCGTCCAGAAGCTGCAATCCATCGAAGGACGCCCGCCGGAGGTGACCCCGTACGCCGTCCTCCGCGTGACCGCCGCCGACGTCGGCAAGGGCGAGGTGACGCGCGAGGTGATCATCGACGGCCTGCCCGCCGGCGTCACCCTCACCGGCAACGCCCCCAGCGTCGAGTTCTCGGCCGAGCTATCCCGATCGCCGGAATGAGCATCGCGCACGCGCGATACCGCGCGCGCGGTCATGAAACGATAAACCACGGATTACACCGATTGAAAACGACGCCGCGTAACCCCGTGTATCCCGTGGTTTCCTCCACTTGAACCAATTCGCGCGCTACGACTTCGGCGCCACCCACGTGCCCGTCGCCGCGCCTTCGTACATCGCTTCCATCACGGCCGATCGATACGCGGCCTCGCGGGCGCTCACAAGCGGGACGGGCAGGTCTTTGCCGACCAGCGCGTCGAGGAACAGCTCGAACGCGTGCGGGGCCTGGGTTGGCATTTCGTTGTTCCGCACTGGCTGGCTGCCGTCGAAGCGGGCGTCTTTCTTGCTGACCAGGTGCAACTGGTTGTTGACGATCACGGCATGGCCTTCCGTGCCGCTGACCAGGTAGGTGACCGGGTTGGCCAGGTCCGTCCAGCCGGCCGCCAGGGTGCCGACGGTGCCGTTCTTGAACCGCAGCAGGCCTTCGCCCGATTCGTCGGTGCCGTCATAAGTGTTGGTGACCGGGCTCACCTGTGCGGTGGCAAGCTTCACGTCGCCGAGCCACCAGAGCAGGATGTCCAGCGAGTGCGTGCCGAGATCGCCGAACGCGCCGACGCCCGCGATCTTCGGGTCGGCCATCCAGCGCCAGTCGTTCGGCACGTCGTTCGGACGCGACGCGAACCAGTTGCCCAAGGCGCCGTGGTGAGCGTTGCTGCCGCGCACGCGCGTGATCTGTCCAAAGTTACCCTTGGCGATCTGCTCCTTCAGGAAGCGGTTTTTCGGGTCCGACCGCTGGAAATAGCCGGTCTGGAACAGCACGCCGGCGTCCTGGATGGCGTCGGCCATCGCGTAGCCGTCCTTGCTGCCCATGCCAAGCGGCTTCTCGACGAACATGTGCTTCTTCGCCTTGGCGGCGGCGAGGGCGAGGGGTTCGTGGCGGTTGGTTTCGGAGCAGATGATCACCCCGCCGATCTTGTCGTCGGCGAAGATGTCTTCGGCGTTGTCCACGACGCTCGCCGACAGTTCCTTCGCCCGGAAATCGCTGCGGCGGCGGTCCGGGTCCCAGACCAGCTTCACCTTTACGTCGTTCCGCTTCGACAGCATGTTGATAAAGCCCGGGGTGTGGATGTGGGCACAGCCGACAAGACCAAGTTGGAGCATGGATTCAATTCCTCTGTAATTTATGCAAGCCGAACCGCCAAGATATGCAAAGAGGCGCGTTCTCTCAATCGACGACGGCGAATTCGCGCCGGATTTGCCGTGACAGAATGATGCGCCCGCCTCACTGCGGCTTGGCGGCAGGCTCGGCGGTTTGCTTCAGGTCGGCGACCAGCGATTCCCGCTCGGCGGCGGACAATACCTCGAGCGTGAGCGTCAGCTTGCCGTCGTCCACCTTCATCTGCTTGATCCGCGTGGCCACCGGCGATTCGCCGCGATCCTGCGCAGTGCCCAGGAACGCGAACGCGTCGGCCTCCTGTCCCGAAAGAAGACGGGTGAGCAGCGAGGTGTAATAGATGTCGCCGGTCTGACGGGTGGCGAGGCCGCGATCGTCGATCGACAGCCTGTCCTTCATCGCCGACGCTCGCCTGGCGAGGGTGTCGTTCAATTGGGCCTGTTGCTTGTTCAACGCGACCAGCGGCAGCGTGGCATCGCCGACACGGATGGCGTCCAGCACCAGCCGGGCGTTGCCATCGACGGCCTGCCTGGGCTCGAGGACCACGCTGATCACGCGCCCGTACTCCACCGCCTCGCCCGCAATCGTGATCTTGCCGTCGGCAAGCCGAACGCGGAGGTCCTTCACGTAATCGCTCATCCGGTCTTGAATGCCCATGGAACTGGTCCACTTGGCAATCAGGCCGTTGATCTGGTCGGCGGTTAGAACGACGGTCGTGCGTTTCTGTTCCGCAGGCTTGGCGGCCACATCGCCGGAGGAAACCTGAGAGGCCCAGTTTTGAAGCGGAATGACGGTTTTGCTTTCCAAGGCCGGGTCGTCCTGCACGGCTTTGGCCTGGGCGTACCATTCCGGCACGCGCGACGCCTGCCGATGGAGGGCGAACACGGCGATCGCCACCACCGCCAGCACGACTGCCAGCACCAATCCAATTCGACGCAGCCACTTCCACTTCTTCATGCGACAGCGAGTCTAGCCCGCCGGAAGGCCCTTGGCGAACGCATCAGGCGGGTTTTGCCCTCACGGTTTACACAAACTGACGCGCCAGCCTGTGGATAGACCGTCACAAACGCCCCCTTCCCGTCAAATTTGCCTGGCGGTGGGCTAGTATTCGGCAGACGAATGCCCACGGTGCACGCCCATCAACCGCCGACCCAGACGCTCGAGCATGTGCTCGGCAGCGATCCTGCGGTCGTGCGCGGGTTTGCCAAGGCCGCCCACGACAAGCTCGCCAGGGGGCCGCTCAACCTCGCCGACCGCGACCGCCTGATCTCGCGCGGCGAGCGGCTCGGATTGAAGCGGTTCGATGCCAACCTCATCCTCGCCACCATGGAACAGCGCCGCCGCGAACACGGCGCGCCGTCGATGCGGTTTGCCGACGATTTCGACTTCGATCAGCCCGCCGAACCCCGCCTCCCGCGCTGGCTGGCCTGGTCTGCGGTCGCGACGGTGCAGTTGGCGATCGCCGCCGGCGTGTGGTGGATGGCGTT
Organism: Phycisphaerae bacterium; assembly: GCA_037189665.1. Classification (GTDB taxonomy): domain Bacteria; phylum Planctomycetota; class Phycisphaerae; order Tepidisphaerales; family Tepidisphaeraceae; genus BPJO01. Next base: position 3,795 of record JBBCIV010000169.1, read on the forward strand.
CTGAAGTACGCAGACCATCCCGCCGACGGTCTCCATCGCGGCAAGACGATCTATAACCTCTTAAAAATTAGCATGTTGCGAAAAAATTGGGTTCGTTTGGCAAAAATTCACCTTCGCGACTTCCACGCTTTGATGACCTGCCAAAATGACAGTTGGGTTCGTTTGTTCAAATAATCCACCATGCGATGATCCCCCTTTCGTTCCGCATGCCCAATCCGACGTCAGTCCTTCATAGTCATCGCAATTCTATCGCGTAAACCCCGATTTCGTCGGCGGTAAAATCCGCCGAAAGATGCTTACGCATGCACGCGGCGGGTGTAGACCCACCATTCGATCATCAGCAGCGGAATGCCCACGCACGCCAGAATCCACCACCACAACTGCAACTGCGACCGCCCCGCATCGCCAGCCACAACCTGGCCGATGTCGCCGGGCGGCGCCTGAACCGGCTCGATGTTGCTCTCGTTGTCGTCCAGCAGGTTGACCGCCAGCCGTTCGTATTGCGGCACGACCGGATCAAGCCGGTACAGCCCCACCCGGTCCAACGCCGGCAGCGCAAAATCGCCCGTGGGCGGAAGCGCGATCGTGCGAGCGCCCGACGGCGTGACAAGGCGGATGTCTTTCGCGCCCGCGATCACCTTTTCGAGGTCCGGCCGGGGGATCTTGGGCGTTGCGCCGGGGGTAAACGCCTCGCGCACGCTCAGGTCCGAGCCAAACGCGATGTACTGCAGACTGTTGTGCAGGAACACCGGAAAGCTCACCCGCAACGGCCAGTTGCTCTGAAGGACGTCGAAGCCCGTCACCAGGTGCGTGCTGCGGCCTTCGCGATGCAACACCACCAGCGCGCCGGCGGTACCCTCGATGAGGATGTCGCTCTGGAGCGGCACGTCCAATTGCATCGACTCGGCCACGTACAGCTTGCCCAGCGCCAGGTGACGCAGGATCGGGTGATCGCGCTTCCAGTCCAGCACTTCGACGTCGTTGATGTAGAGCGCCTGCTGCGCGGCGTTCTTCGATTGCTTTAATTGCAGGTCGGCCGGAAGCGCGCCGAACCACATAAAGTTGCCGCTGTTGGGCAGGTAGCGCGGAACATAGCGGTCGAACATCACCACGTCGAAGTCGGCCGGGCGGGTTTGTTCCCACTCCGGGGGCGTGAGCATCGCCGGCTTGTTGAGGTTCAGGCTGTTGATCGCGCGCTCGAGGAAGTAATTCCCGTCGGTGACCAGCGCCACCGCCAGCATTTTCGGCGGCGGGACGACGACCATGGCGGCGTCGTCCTGGGGGAGGACGTCGCCTTCCTTGGTCATCTGCTCCAGCTTGAGGACCGCGGCGGTCGAAAGATCGAGGATGAACTCGACGCTCGACTGTGCCCCTTCGCCCTTCGCCTCGGCTTCCTCGCGCTGCTTGTCGGTCCAACGCTCGGGCAGCAGGCGAAGGCCGGTGCGGGCCTGGCGAACCTCGAAGTTGTCGCGGGCGCTGTTGGCGGGGTCGGGATCGATCGCGGAGACGGAGAGTTGCACGTCCGCCTTCACCGGATCAGGCCCGAAGTTCGCCAGCCGCGCGAACACCTGCACCTCGCTCGGCCGATCGTAGTTGCGGCGGGCGCTGAGCGCGACGATGCCGATGTTCTTCGACTTCGGGTCGCCGATCGGATCAAACCGGAGGTCGCCGCGAAGCGACAGCTCCTTCTGATCGCTCGTCCGGCCGTCCGAATAGAGGAACACCCGCTGCATCGATTGCGATGAGCCGACGTTTTCCGCCAACTGCCCCTGGGCGTCGGCCAACTGATACGCCAGCTTCAGCTTGCTCGGCCGATCGGTCTGCTGGACGCCGTTGATGGCGTTCCGCAGCGCCGGCACGTCGGACGTATACGGCTGGACGGTCTCGGCGGAATCGTCAAAGGCGATCACCATCGCCCGGGCGCCGCGCGGCATGTTTTCGACCAGGTCCACCGCCCGGCGCTTCGCTTCCTCCAGCCGCGTCCGCCCTTCCACATCTCGCGGCGACATCGACGCCGACCGGTCAATCAAGATCACCGTGTTCTCCGCCGCCCCAGGGCGATAGAAGGTGATCGGGTTCGACAACGCCAGCAGCAACGCCGCCAACAGCAGCATCTGCAGCAGCAGGAGCAGGTTCCGCCGCAGCTTTTGGAACGGCGAGTTGACCTGCAAATCCTGAACGGCCTTCTTCCAGAGAATGGTCGAAGGCACGGTGATTTCACGCCGCCGTAATTTGAGAAAATAGAGCAGCAGCAGCGACGGAATCGCAATCCCCGCCGCGATCGCGGCGGGAAGGAGGTTGGAAAATGTGGGAAGCCAGTTCATCGTTGCCCCGTTTGCCTACGCGGATGATATAGTATCTTAAATGGTGGCACACACATCACCTGCCCTCAATCGCCTGCTCGACCCGCTGGCAGAATGCCTGACCGATGAATCGGCCGACCGGGTTGCCCGTTTTACGATCGATCCAGGTGTGCAGGAACGGCTTGACGAACTCGCGGCGAAGTCGAACGCCGGAACGCTGACCGACGCGGAGCGAGCCGAGTATCTGGATTTCGTCGAGGCGATCGACCTCGTTTCCCTGCTCCAATCCAAGGCGCGGAACGCCCGCGATCGCCGGGTCTCCGCGTGACGAACCAGGTTCGGCAGCACGTTCGCGACAGGGCAAACGATCGCTGTGAATATTGTGCCCTCCCTCAATCGGCGACGCCGGTCGTCCGGTTTCACGTGGAGCACGTTCGACCGCTTCAACACGGCGGATCGGACGAGGAAGGCAACCTTGCGCTGGCGTGCGATCGCTGCAATCTGTTCAAAGGCCCGAACCTCTCCGCAATTGATCCCGAGACGGGTCATGTTGTTCGATTGTTCAGCCCACGTTCGGACACGTGGTCGGACCATTTCAGTTTCAGCGGCGCGATGATCAACGGCCAAACTGATATTGGACGAGCTACGGTGCGGCTACTGAACATGAACGCGCCGCACCGTGTTGCCCTTCGCGCCGAGCTTCAGCTCGATCAAGGCCGATGACGACTCATCCCAGCAACCCTCGTTCGCGCAGGTAGTTCAGCACGAGCGTATCGAACGGCACGCTCGTGCTCGTGAACAGGTACGTGCCGCCGCGGCGGGTGAGGAAATCCTTGAGGGCGAGACAGTAGGCATTGAGGTTGTTCTTGTATTTCTTCATCAGCGGCTGGGTGATGCTCACCTCGGCCATGTCGGCGTCCTCGACGTCCACCAGCTTCAGGTCGCCTTGCAGGTCGGGATCGATCTCCTGCGGGCTCAGGACCTGCACCGCGAACAGGTCGTACCGCCCGCCGGCGACGTAGCGAAGGCCGGACTCGAAGCCGCCCTTGTCGAAAAAATCAGATAAAATGACGCAAACCCCGCGCGTTCGGTTCGCCATCGCGAACCGCCGGCACGCCTCGGCCAGGTTGCCGGCGCCGGACGGCTTGAGGTTGCCGATGAAGTCGAGCATCTGCCCCACCCTCGTGCGGCCGCGCAGTGCGCCGGTGGTGGCGGACATGCCGCCCGAGATCGCCGAGATGCTCACCCGGTTGTAGTTCACCAGCCCGATGTACCCCAGCGCCGCCGCCACTTGCTGCATGTAGCGACCTTTATGTGGAGTGCCGTAATTTACGCTTTCGCTGGTGTCGATCAGCACGTGCAGCGCGAGGTCTTCCTCTTCGAGGAAGAGCTTGAGAAACAGCCGGTCAAGCCGCGCGTAGATATTCCAGTCGATGAAACGGAGGTCATCGCCGAGGACGTAGTTGCGGAAGTCGGCGAACTCGACCGACTGCCCGCGGCGCTTGGAGCGGCGCTCGCCCTTCAGCTTGCCGGCCAAAATTTTACGGCTGAGGACATCAAGCTGGTCCAATCGAGCCATAAATGTAGAATCGATCAGGGGCGTTGGAGTGTCGGTCGTCGTCATTTGTTGGCTTGTCCTGCAGAGATATCTTAGCCAAATATTGTGTTCGGACGATAACATACTCGTACTGGTCGTGCTCGGCACATCGTGAAGGTCTGGGTTTTTCATTGCCCGATGCTCGCGTTTCCATTCATCTGCTGGTCGTGATGATCGTGCTGGCGCCGATCATCGTGGTGTCGGCCGCGCTGTTGGCGGTGTCGGGGTACACGACCAACCGCATCGAGTCGGAGCTGGGCACGGCGCTCGTCCACGCGACGGGACAGCGCGTGGAGGATCACCTTGCAAGCGTGATCGCCGACTCCGAGCGCATGAGCGATCTGTACACCCACCGCGTCGTCAACGGCACGCTGCCGCCTGAACCTGACGTGAACTGGCAGAAGCTGATGTACGAATCGATCCTGATCCGTCCGTCGGTGGGATCGATGACGTACGCCACGCCGCGGGGACAGGCGATCTACGTCATGCGAATCGGCGAATCGTTCGTCGTCGGAAGGGCCGACGGGCCTGACGAAAACCAGACGGTCGAACAACGGCTTTCGCACAGCGGCGGCATCCAGTCCGGCCCGCCATTGCGGCGTTACAAGTACGTGGTGACCGAGCGGCCGTGGTTTGCGGAGGCAATGAAGTATGACAGGCCGATCTGGACGGACATCTACTTCTGGTTCTCCGACGCGCCCGCGGCGATGTACGGCAGTCGCGTGGCGGGCATCAGTTATGTCCGGCAAATCCACAACGCCAACGGCGAGTTTCTGGGCGTGTTATCGGTGGATTTGAAGCTCGAATCGCTCAGCTCGATCCTTCGCGGCACGGAGGTGTCGCGTTTCGGAAGCGTGATGGTGCTGGACCGACACCACCACATCCTGGCCGACTCGATCCTGCCCGCCGGCATGATGGACGGCACGCTGAAGACCTTGCAACAAATAGGGGAGCCGGACGCGATCGCCACCGCCAAGGCGCTGGAACGATCGCCGTTGGCAAACCCCACGATCGCCACCAACATTGATGGCCGGCTGGTCTACTCGCGGATCCTGCAGCCGTCGCCGTCGCTCCGCTGGCAGTTGATCACCGTGCTGCCCGAATCCAACCTCACGGGCACCTACGTCCCCCGCCAGCGTCGTGCGGTGTTGGAGAACGTGCTGATCGTCGCCGTGGCGGCGCTGCTCGGCTGGTATCTCTCGCGCCGCCTCAGCCGGCCGATCGCGCAATTGGCGAATCACATGAAGCAGATCGGCGAGGGACGGTTCGAACAAAAGATCGATCTGCGGACGACGACCGAGTTCGAACAGCTTTCCAACGCCGTCAACGAGATGACCCGTCGAGTGCAGGAGCAGGTTCGCCTGCAAGCCGAGAAAGAGGCGATCCAACGCTCTGCGGAAGCAAAGACGGCCTTTTTTAACCGCGTGACGCACGACCTCCGCACGCCGCTCAACGCCATCATCGGCTACACCGAAATGCTGGAAGAACTCCAGCGCATCCGTCGGGACAAGACCGTTCACGAGGATTTGCAGCGGATCATGCAGGCCAGCAGGCAATTGCTGCACCTGATCAACGACCTGCTCGACCTCGCCAAGGCCGAGGCGGGCGGCATGCAGTTACGGATCGCGGAGATCGAACTGGCCCCCTTACTCGCCGAAGTCGAATCCGTAAGCCGGCCGCTGTCGGCGAAGAACGGAAACGTCCTCGTCTTCCAGGTCGACGAGGACTGCCGACGCCTACGCACCGACCCGCAGCGCCTCAAGCAGATCCTCCTTAACCTCATCTCCAACGCCGCCAAGTTCACCCACAACGGCCAAATCGATGTCCGCGTGCGATGCGACAGCGCCCATATTTCCTTCCAGGTGAAGGATACCGGCATGGGCATCCCGAGGGATAAGATGGAACGGATCTTCGAGCCCTTCGCCCAAGCCAGCATGACGGACGAAGGGACCGGCCTCGGCCTGGCCATCTCCCGCCAACTGACCGAACTGCTCGGCGGCGAGATCGAGGTGGCCAGCGAGGTTGGACAGGGCACGGTCGTTCAGGTTCTCTTGCCCAGGGCCGCGCTTCTGCCCGCGACGCCCGACGATGCCCCGAAAACGGCGTCCGCAAATACTGCAATTCCCCTATGATGCCTTCCGATACGGGAAAATCTTCAACTTCGCCCATATCGTCACCCAGTGTGCCGTTGCAAAAGCCGCCTCGATCCATCCACGCCCTGCTTGGCCTGACGATCATCGTCCCGATCGTCGTGGTTTCCGTGGTGTTGCTGCTGCTGTCGACCTACACCAGCACGAAGATCGAATCGCGCCTCAGCAGCGATCTGGTCGAAAGCACCACCGGCATGGTTCGACACAAGGTGCAGGATTCGCTCCGCGACGCCCGGTGGATCAGCGATCTGTACGTCTTTCGCGTCAACAATGCCATCGTGCCCGAAACGCCCTCCCCGGCGTGGGAACGCATGATGTTCGCCTCGATCTCGATGCGGCCGACGCTGTCGTCGATTCGGTTCTCCACGCCTGACGGACGGCACGTCACCGTCACCCGCACTGGCGAGCGTTTCCAGCTATGTCGATCAGGCGGGCCACTGCCAGGCATGACGCAACTGTACGACCTCGACGAACGCGGCAACCCCGTCAGCCCGCCGACCAATACCAATGACGACGACGTGCGGTTGCGAAAGTGGTTCACGATCGCGATGTCGAGCGAGGAGCCCGATTGGACTCCCGTCTACGCCGTCAACAAGGCCACCACCGGCCCGACGGCATCGAAGTCGGCCACCGGCGTGGGCTACGTCCGCAAGATGAAGCGGGAAGACGGGATGGCGATCGGCGCATTGTCGGTGGACGTATCACTCGAAACGGTGACCGAACTGCTCGCCGAGAGCATGTTATCGAAGCGCGGCACGCTGCTGGTGCTGGACGAGGACGACCAGATCCTCTCCGCCGCCGGGCCTGGGAACGCGCCGCACGGAGCGCTTCAGTCGATCGACCACGCTGGAAGCGAAGACGTCGCCGTGCTGCGGACCGCGCTGAGGTCGGCTGTCGATCCGTCGAACCTGCAAGTGAAGGTGGCCGACCACTACGTCAGCATTTCCCCCATCCGCCCGTTCAAAGGCCTAAACTGGCGTCTGGCCGCGATCGTGCCCGAGGACGCCGTCAATACCGAGACGACCGCGCTCCAGCGCAACATGGCGGTCGCCGGCATCGTCTGCACCGCGATCGCGTTGATCATGGGCCTGATGTTGTCGCGCCGGATCGCCGCGCCGATTCAGTCGATCTCGCAGTCGGTCCGCCGGATCGGCGCCGGCAACTTTGAGACGCCGGTCCAACCTCAAAATACGCTCGAACTCGCCCAGCTCGCCGCCGCGATCGAGGACATGAAAATCCAGCTCAACGAACACGTCGAGCTGCGCGCCCGCAACGAAGCCCTCGAACACGCCGCCGAGGCCCGAACGGCGTTCTTCAACCGGGTGACGCACGAGCTGCGCACGCCGCTCAACGCCATCATTGGCTATGCCGAAATGCTGGAAGAGCAGGAGGCGATCCGCAACGATCGCACGTCGCGTGAAGACCTTCGATGCATCCTTCAGGCAAGCAGGCAGTTGCTGCGCGTCATCAACGACGTGCTCGACCTGGCCCGCACCGAGGCTGGACGAATGGAAGTGCGGTTCGCCGACGTGCCGTTGATGGACCTGATCCACGAAGTGGAGGAAACCGCCCGGCCGCTGTGTCAGCGGAACCGGAATGCGTTTGGGGTGTTTGCCGACGGCGTCGAAGGACTGAAGTTGCATACGGATCCGCAGAAGCTCAAGCAGATCCTGCTCAACCTGCTGTCCAACGCCGCCAAATTCACGCGTGACGGAGAGGTGGGCCTGCGGGTTACGAGGGACAACGCGCACGTCTGCTTCTGCATCCGCGATACCGGCGAGGGCATCGATCCGGCTGAAATTCCGACGATGTTCGAGCCGTTCACGCAAGGGGACATGACGACCGAAGGATCGGGGCTTGGGCTGGCCATCTCGCGCCAGTTCACGCATCTGCTTGGGGGCGAGATCGAGATCAGCAGTAGCAAGAGTACGGGGACAACAGTCGAGGTTTACTTTCCCGTCGATGCCGCATCCATCGTCCGCCGCGCGGGCGAGGCAGCGGCGGGTGTGGGAGGTTCATTATGAGCCAACAACAGCAAGCGCGTATCGTCGTCGTCGAAGATGAAACTCTCAGTCGCGACATGCTCGTCCGACGCCTGAGCGGCCGCAATTTTGACGTCGTGGGATTCAATAATGCGCAGGACGCCCTCATTCACCTTGAGGACAACCCGGCCGACGTCGTCCTCATGGACAACGCCCTGCCGAACATGGGCGGCGTCGACGCCGTCCGCCTGCTTCGCCAGCATTGGAGCCACGACTCGCTGCCCATCATCATGGTCAGCGCGATGATCGATTCCGACGACGTCGTCGAAGCGCTGGACGCCGGCGCGAACGACTACGTCGTCAAGCCGATCAACTTCAAGGTTCTGCTTGCCCGCGTCCGCACGGCGTTGAAGATCAAGCACAACGTCAGCATGTTGATGGAGGCCGAACGCCAACGCGTAGTCATGGAAAGCCTCGCCCGCGCCGCCGCGACGGTGGCGGAGCCGCTGGGGAAGATGGTCGACGAACTCGAGCGTCTCATGTCCGACGGCGAAGACGATCCGGCCAAGCTGCACGAAGGCCTCAACGCCCTGCTGGAGACAACCGAGCAGGCGGTGGACGTGATCGACCAGCTTCGCAAGATCGCCAGCATGCACAACGTGCCCTACACCGCTCGGATGGACTTCCTGGACGACATGTCGACCAGCAATCCATAGCGAACGCGCGCGCGGCCTGGTAGCCGTAACGCCGGCCAGGGCTTAGAGTGGCATCTTGTGATGACACGCATCCGGACCAAGCTCTGCGGCATGATGACCCCCGGCGACGCCCGCGCCGCCGCCGAGGCGGGCGCGGATTCGATCGGCATGATCCTTCACGCCGACGCCAAGCGGCTGATCTCGCTGGACACCGCGCGCGACATCGTCGCCGCCCTGCCGCCCTACGTCACCGCGGTTGGCGTGTTCGTCGATGCGGTGCCGGCATTGGTGCAACACGTCGCCGCGCAGTTGCGTCTATCGACGGTACAGTTTCACGGCAACGAAACCATCGACGACCTCGCTGCCGTCGCGCCGTTGAAGGTGATCAAGGCGGTAAAGGTGGACCGCGCGACGATCCGTCATGTGCTGGACGAATGGCGAGACCTCCGCCGCGCCCGCCGGGCGGACAACCTTGCGGCGCTGCTGCTCGAATCCCCCGTCAAAGGCGCCGCTGGCGGCACGGGCGTGGCCAACGATTTTGGACTTATCCGCGAGCTTCAGTTCGAAGGTCACTTCGACGGGCTGCCGCCGATCGTCGTTTCAGGCGGACTGGGGCCGGACAACGTCGAAGGCGTCGTCCGCCTGCTGCGGCCGTACGCGGTGGACGTCAGCAGCGGCATCGAGTCGTCGTTCGGCGTGAAATCGGTCGAAAAGATGCGGGCGTTCGTCCGCAACGTCCAAACCGACGCCGCCTCGACATAACACACTACTCCCGCGCGGCGGCCTGCTGGTCGCCCGTCTTCTTGAACGCGCGGGGGATGATCACCAGCAGCCGCTCCAGTTGTTCGGTCGGCGTGTTCTTGATGAGAAACGTCCCGCCAATGCTGTGGCTATCGCGCGCCTCGACGCTGGGCGAGACGATCAACGCTTCCTTCAGCGACAGGTCAAGATGCAGGTTGGCGTCGTAACGCGATTCTTCAATGCGATACGCGATCTCGCGTTCCAGCTTGCCCGGCAGCATCGAATACTGAAGCCGCTTGTTCAGCCCCCGCACCGCCGGCGTCAGCACCAGCCGAATTTGCTCGGGCCTGCGCGGCGTTGGCTCGAACGAGAAGTAAAACAGGTTCTCGCACCGCTCATACGTGCGGCCGATGAGCCGGTTGGAGCGGTTGAGGTAGAACAGCGTCTGCCCCGGCAGGTCGGTCGCGATCGGAATTTCGATGTACTTGCCCGCGATGCCCGCGAACTGCGTGCGCGTGCCCTTTCGCTCTTCGACGATCGATCGCAGGCTCTCCAGTTCGCCGATCGGCAGCGAGCCGACACGCATGCCGTTCTTGAACAGAACGGTGTAAGGCGACAGGTCGATGAGGTTCTCGTTGACGCGCTTCCAGAACGCCTCGTCGGTGCTGATGGTGTCGCGCGGGAGAAGTAGCTCCCAGATTTCGACCGAGTAGACGAGCTGCAGGTCGGGCTGGGCGTCCCGCGGCGTGGTAGGCAGTTCCTGCGTCACTTCCGGTTGGGCCGGGCGCGTCGAGGGCACGTACGGCACGAACACCGACGGCGCTTCTGCCTGCTGCGTTAACTTCGCCTGGGGCGCGGCCGGCGGGGCGCCGCAGCCGGCGAGGAGCGCCGAGCCCAGGACGCAGAGAACGCCGATCTGCCTGCTGCGGTTGCGCTTCATATCGCGATCCTCCGTGCGGGGTCCGTCCACACGCGTGCCTTACAGCGACGCGATCAGGTCGATCACACGATCGACGCCCTCGTCCCACAACGCGGCCGAGATGTTGATCGGCGGCGCGAGGCGGATGACCTTCTTGCTCGTAAGATTGGTGATCAGCCCGCTCGCCAGCGATTTGGCCATGTAGTCCGCCGGCTCGGATTTCAGCTCGATGCCGAGGAACAGCCCCCGGCCGCGAACGTCGGCGATCTTGCCCTCGAGTTTGCTCGACTGACGCAGGCGGGCGACCGCCTTCTCGCCAAGCTGCGCGGCGTGCTCGACGAGGTTTTCCTTTTCGATGACGTCGAAAATGGTCCGGCTCACCGCCATGCAGATCGGATTGCCGCCGAGCGTGCAGCCGTGCTTGCCCGGCGTGAGCAGCGCCGCGACATCCGGCCGGGCGTACATCACGCCGACGGGCAGCCCGCCGCCGACGGCTTTGCCGAGCGTCATGATGTCGGGCGTAACGCCATCGTACTGATGCGCAAACCACCGCCCGGTCCGGCCGCAGCCGGTCCAGACTTCGTCGAAGATCAACGTCAGGCCGCGCTTGTCGCATAACTCGCGAATCTTCTGCACGTGGCCGGCAGGGTAGACGTTGATGCCGCCTTCCCCCTGGATCGGCTCCATGATGATCGCGCAGGTCTCGTGATCGATCGCGGCGTGGATGCCGTCCCAGTCGAGGGCATCGACGTTGGCGAAGCCCGGAACGGGCGGGCCGAAGCCTTCCTTCACCGCCGGGTTGCCGGTCGCCGCGATCATCGCAAGCGAGCGGCCGTGGAAGCTCTTGATGAGCGAGACCGTCTTCCACTTCGCCCCGCCGTCTTTCAATCCGCGCAGTCGCGCCAGCTTGACCGCGGCCTCGTTCGCCTCCAGCCCGCTATGACAGAAAAAAGCTCGGCCGTCGAAGGCGTGCCTTTTCAATCGTTCGGCAAACTCGATCTGCGGAACGGTATGCAGCGCATTGCCGACGTGCCAGAGCTGCCCCGCCTGCCTGGTGGCCGCCTCGACCAATGCCGGATGACAGTGCCCGAGCACGCATCCGCCAAAGCCGGCGAACAGGTCGAGGTACCGCCTGCCGTCGGTGTCCCACACGTGCGAACCTTCGCCGCGGCCCATCACCAGTGGTGATCGGCCGTAGTTCTGCATGAGCGCCTGCCCAGCGCGTTCCAAGTAATGCGTCGTGTCGGACATCGGGTCTCCGTAAAGTTTCGCCGCGTAGCGTATCAAATTGCACCGGCGGCTGCGACACCGGCGTGAACCGCGTGTATGTTGTCGGCATGTCAAACACGCTTCGCTGGGGGATTCTCGGGACGGGTAACATCGCCAGACAGTTCGCCGCCGGCGTGAAAGGCTCGGCGCGCGGCGTGCTGGCGGCGGTGGGCTCGCGATCGTCAACGTCGGCGGCAGAGTTCGCGAAGGTGTTTCAGGCGCCGGTTGCCCACGGCAGCTACGACGCCCTGCTCGACGATCCGTCGTACGACGCCCTCTACATCTCCCTGCCGAACACCATGCATCACGAGTGGACGATAAAGGCCCTGCGCGCCGGCAAGCACGTGCTGTGCGAAAAGCCGATCAGCGTAACTCTCGATGAGGCCCGCGAGATGTTCGCCGTCGCCGATGAGTGCGGCCGCACGCTGATCGAGGCGTTCATGTACCGGGCCCACCCGCAGACCATCAAAGCCCTTCAACTGGTTCGATCGGGCGTCATCGGCAACGTGAAGCTCGTCCGCAGCAGCTTCTGCTACCGTGTCCGGAAGACCGACGGCAATATTCGTTTCGACGCTTCGCTGGCGGGCGGCGCGTTGATGGACGTCGGCTGCTACTGCCTGAGCCTGTCGCGCATGATCACGGGCGAAGAGCCGTCCGAGCTGTACGGCGTGAACACCCGCCATCCCTCCGGCGTAGACGAACAGACGTCGGCCGTGCTGAAATTTCCGTCTGGCGCGGTCGCGGAATTTACGGTAGGCATGATGACGCAGGCAGACAATGCGGCCTACATCTGCGGCGACGAGGGGTATCTGAAAATCCCCGTTCCGTGGAAACCCATACCGGGAAGGGGCGAAGTCATCCTGTCGCACTCGATTCCGCCTCGTCAGGACAACCCGGCCGCCAAGCCGACGATCCCCGAGCCCACGGTTTATCAGATCGACGACGATCGCCCGCTCTACGGCATCGAAGCCGACGCCTTCGCCGATTCTGTGGTAGATTCGGCTCCGCCGTTCGTGTCGGTTCAGGACACGCTTGGTAACATGGCGTGCCTGGAACGACTACGCGGGCAGACGGTCTGAAACGTACGCTAACAAGGTTGTGGGAGGATATCGGGCATGTCGAAGAAGATCGCACTGGTTACGGGCATTACGGGTCAGGACGGGTCGTACCTGGCGGAACTGCTGCTCGGAAAAGGCTACGAAGTCCACGGCATCATCCGCCGAAGCAGTTCGTTCAACACGGATCGGATCGAGCACCTGTACCAGGACCCGCACGATCCCAACCGCAAGCTCAACCTTCACTACGGCGACCTGACCGACGGCACCGGCATTCGCGAAATCCTCTCGCGCGTGCGGCCGAACGAGATCTACAACCTCGGCGCTCAATCCCACGTGCGCGTGAGCTTCGATCAGCCCGTCTACACCGTCCAGAGCGACGCCCTGGGCACCATCCACCTGCTCGAAGCGATCCGCGACCTGCAGAACAACACCGGATACGAAGTCCGCTTCTACCAGGCGTCCAGTTCCGAGATGTACGGCAAGGTGGTCGAGACGCCGCAGAAGGAAACGACGCCCTTCCACCCGCGCAGCCCGTACGCGTGCGCGAAGGTGTACAGCTACTGGCAGACGGTGAACTACCGGGAGTCGTACGACATGTACGCCTGCAACGGCATCCTGTTCAACCACGAGTCGCCCCGCCGAGGCGAGACGTTCGTCACGCGCAAGATCACCCGCGCCGCCGGACGCATCAAGGAGGGGCTTCAGAAGAAGCTGTTCCTCGGCAACCTCGATGCCAAGCGCGACTGGGGCTTCGCCGGCGATTACGTCGAGGCAATGTGGCTGATGCTGCAGCAAGACAAGGCCGAGGATTACGTGATCGCGACCGGCGAAACCTACAGCGTACGCCAGTTCCTCGACGAGGTCTTCGGCCATCTCGGGCTCGACTGGCACCAGTACGTCGAAGTCGACCCCCGCTACTTCCGTCCCGCCGAGGTCGACCTGCTGCTCGGCGATGCCACCAAGGCAAAACAAAAGCTCGGCTGGACGCCGAAGGTCAGCATGAGAGAACTGGCCAGGATGATGACCGAGGCCGACCTGGATCTGGCGCAGAAGGAAGCATATCTCGCCAAGCGGAAGTAACCGGGCGTCCGTTTACAGCAACGCGCTTTTTGTTGTAGCCGCGACGCCTGCGTCGCCCATTCGAGACGTTCAGAAAAACCAATGGGCGACGCAGGCGTCGCAGCTACAACAAAAGCGCGTCGCTGTAGGGCTTTAGCCCCGTGCACGGC
>JBBCIV010000170.1:0-6419 GCA_037189665.1 Phycisphaerae bacterium
CTTCGTGCGGATGGATCGGCGCCCGATGGGAACATCTATCTCGGAGGCTACGTTCCGTACGATGACTATCTCTCGGTGATCTCCAGCCTGACCGGCGGTTCGGGAGGGGCAGGCGTCAACGACTATCGCACCCAGGCCGGCGCAGGTGGCACGGGCGTCGTCAACTCGGGAAATCTGAACGTCGGGGGAGCCGGCGGGGTCGGTGGGGCCAAGGGCGCGGACGCCATCCTGGGTGTCTCCAACGCGGGACCGGGCAGTAACGGCTTGCCGGGACAGAACGGCCTGAACGGCGCGGATGGAATCGACGGCGCCAACGGAGCTGCCGCGACCGCCACGGGAAACTCGCTCACCTACTCCCCGCTGCGCGCCGGCAGTGGCGGCGGGGCCGGCGCGAACCCGGGGCACGGGGTCGATGGCGGCGGCGGAGGAGGCGGTGGCGGCGGGGGAAGCAGTGGAGCGGCCGTCTTCGGAAACTTCACGCGGGGTGACTCGGGCGGTGCCGGCGGACAGGGTGGCAGGGGCGGGGATGCCGGAACCGCCGGCGACGGGGGGGCCGGCGGGGGTGGCATCGAATTCGTTGTCCGTGGGAAACTCTTCATGGACGCAACCCACACGGGCGCAGCGGGCAGCGGCGGCATTGCGGGAACCGCGGGAACCGCAGGCACGCTTGGAGTGGCGGGAATCGATCCCGGGGGGCGAACGGATCCGCAAGGTGGAGCGGGCGGAGCAGGGGGACAGGGCGGAAACGGTGGACGCGGAGGCAACGGAGGGAGTGGCGGCGGTGGAAGCGGCGGGAACGTCCATATCGTCGCGGCCATCATGAATTACGGCAGCAGTGGGAATACCTACAACGTCGGCGGTTCGGCCGAGGGAATGTTCCAGGTCAGCACCTTTGGCGGTCTGGCTTACAGCACGCAGGCCTTCAACCGCTATGCCGCCGGTGCCAATCCCTACCGCTCATTTGAATATAATGACGCATTTTTCTTCCCTACAGGTGAACTCAGTTCCGGTCAGACACCCAACATCACCAATACCGAAGGCGGCGCCGCGCCATACGGGCGGATTCTCGATTCCAACGGCTCGTTCAACACGTCGATTGCGCAAACGGCGAAAGATGCCATTGCGAATCTGCCCGCCAACGCGGTGGGAATCGTGCGAAGGGTCGCCAACGGGCAATTCGCTGCCGATCGAGATAGCTACGTTCTCTACGACGCGATCGCCGTGCATAGTTTCGGCGCTGATCTGAACGCGCCCAAGATCGCTGCCATCAATGGTTTCGATCTTGCGTTGTCGCAGGATGCTCCTTTCAGGGTCCATATTCCTTCCGGGCCGCAATCTCTGCTCGTCGGCGGGTACATGAACGACCCGACTGTCACAGCCGGCGCGACGGGGCCCCAAGCGATTGCCTCGCTCGGCAGCATGCAGACTTGGGCAACCCTCGTGAACCGCGGCCGCGACTACGCCGTCACGGCTAGCTATCAACCCTATTCTGCGCCGCGCACATTCATCGCCAGCAGCGCCAGTGACGGCGGGTTGCTGCTGTACGACAACGGACTGCTGAAAGCCGAGATTCATCAGGTCACCGCATCCGGCTCGTCGCTCACGCCGGCTGACTTCGCGCCCGCCATCGGCGACAGCGTCGATTCAACCGCCCACGGATCGGTCTACGTCCGCGCCGGCGGCACGACGACGGTCCTGATCTCCGCCAAAAACGTCGGCAACCCGAACTCCCTCATGACCGGTGGGTTCACCAGCACCGGGGGTGACGGCGTCAGCTACACCAACCTGTCGCCCAGCAGACCGTCCGGCGCCTCGAACACGGCCACCCTCAGCGCGGTCGGCTTTCCACGCGGGTCTACCATTCCCAACGCGTTGAGCGTCGATTTCTATAACCAGTTTGACGATCTGGGGCCGTATCACCTGAATGCCACTGTCGATGCCAAGGTCGTCGGGCCTTACTTCCTGTTGGAAAACGCGACCGGCGGTTCGTACAACGACTGGGAAATCGACCTGGGGACCGTCGAAGCGAACATCAATCAGATCACGGGCATCCGCTTCAGCAACGTCGCGAGCAGCGCCGGCATGGGGGATTTGGCATACCTGAACAACATGACCATTCTCGGCTTGGAGTTCGGTGGCCTCGACGCCGACGCCTTTCAGATCGTCCATGACCTTACAGGCATGACCTACGGCAGCTTTGAAGGGGATATTTCGCTCTTTGTGTTTCGTCCTACGCATCCGGGATTGTACGAGGCCACCCTCAACATCCTGACCGACATCGATGCCAACATTGGAAGTCCGGGCCAGTCGATTTCAATCTATTTCTCCGCCACCGTCGTTCCTGAGCCCGGTGTCGGTGCGGTCGGCCTGCTGGGAATCGGCACGCTGATGTTGCGTCGCCGACATCGCTAAACAAAATCAACTTTCTATCTCTGTCGGTTGAAACTACTGCGGTCCTGCCTCTCTTGTCTTGTCTCAGTTGCGATATCGGCGGCGGCGCGACAGCAGGCTGAGGCCTGCAATCAATGGCGCGATCATGGTGGTGGGCTCCGGAACGGCCGTGAATGTAATTGCCACGTCGTTGCCCGTGCCGGTCCCATTCAGCGCCTGGCCGAGAAACGCGTAATCCAGGCTGTATTGAACTAAAGAGGAAAGGCCCAGCACGGAAGTAAACGATCCAATCACGGCATCGTTGCTGTCATTCTGAATGAGCAGATAGGTCTGCGGCATCGTCAGATCTGCCGAGTCCAGATCGAGCAGTGATAGGGCCAGCGCGGCATTGGTGAGGTTCACCGTTCCGGTGACGTTCAATAAGTCGGCCGAGGAATCGCCTAGATCAATGTTGGCTGCCAGCAGTCCTGTCGTGTTGCTGGTGCCGAGGGTGAGGTTCCTCATGGCCAGTGTGGCGATGCTATCTTCATTTCCGGGAGAAATCGTGCCCTCGACCCGCACGGCCCGGTTGATCGTGCCCGAACCTTGAAGCGTGCCGTCCGAGGGGACAACAAACGTGTTGTTGGTGCTGCCGAAGGATGCGGTACCGCCGTCGAGCCAGAGCGTTCCGCTCGTCCAGTTGAGCATGCTCGCCGTATCAATGCTGAACGACCCGGCCTTGATGGTGCCGCCGTGCAGGTGCAGGCCGATCCCCCACTGGGCAGGGCTTCGGAACCGGCCGCTGACGTCCACAAATCCTTGGCGGTAGACCGTGAGTGTGCCGTCCGGACTGTTGCCCGTACCCAGATCAAGCGACGCGGCGGAAAGGACGGACGTGC
Source organism: Phycisphaerae bacterium (assembly GCA_037189665.1). Lineage (GTDB taxonomy): Bacteria > Planctomycetota > Phycisphaerae > Tepidisphaerales > Tepidisphaeraceae > BPJO01. The sequence continues at coordinate 3,270 of JBBCIV010000170.1, forward strand.
CGGTATCCGAGCCGTCGCTTTTCCCGACCACCACCCGGCCAATTCCACCGGCCGCACCGATCTGCGCCAGCTGGCTCACGCGGAGTTCACCCCCGTTCGTTATGTTCAAATCGGCAGTACCGGGCACGCCGTAGCCGACATAAAAGGTGTTACTGACGGAAGTGAGTTGGGAGCCTGCGCCGTCGATGTTAACGGTGCCATTGCCGTGATAGCCGATGGCTGAGTAATTGACGGCCGCCGTGGTATGAACCTGGCCGCCGCGGAGGATATCAAGGGTGCCGGTGGCGCCACTTGCCCGCCCGACGAGCAGGTTTCCTGACACGGTCGCGGTGGCTTTGTCGGTCACGACAAGGTGAGCGTTCGCGGGGGCACTCTGGCCGAATTCATTGAAGCCGATGGCCAGTCCACCGGTATCCGACGTCGTGGCGAGGGAAGAGCCTTCACCCGTGAGAGTCAGTCGGCCTGCGGCCCCATTGTAGCCGATGACGATGTTGGTTCCTGTCGCGCGTCCACCGTTGCGGATAGTGAGCGTGCCATCGGCGGGCACACCTGCCGACGAATGGCGATTGGCACCGACGAAGAGCGAGCTGTTGACGCTGATAAGTGAGGAATTGACACCGTCCACAACCGCCACGCCTTTGCCGCCGTTACGGCCGATGTAGACATCGTACTGCCCTCGGGCCGTGCCGCCATTCGAAACATGCAGCTCTCCGTCAGAAGCATGGTACGTGCCGTTGAGGGTTGTGCCTCCGAAGCCAACTGCAAGTTGTCCTGCACTGCCGTTGATCGCGGCGGACCTCAAGATCGAGTTGTTGCCGTCGATGAGCACGCCGCCTCGCCCGCCATTGATACCGATCACGATCGCCCCTTCACCATCGGCGGACGTCGTCCCGATGTTGTACGCACCGTTGGTCAGTTCCACTGTTGGACGGGCCGACGTAGCGATCTGGCCCGACAAGGTCCAGGCGGTGTAGGTTAGCCCGGAGGCCGTGAAGGGAGCTGAGCGTGGCCGAAAGGCGCCGCCGGCCACCTCGAGGGTGCCGTCAGTCAGGTTCAGCAGACCTAGGTAGAAAACCTGGCCCGCCGCACCGGCGGTATGTACCATTGCCGGGACGGTAAGCTTGCCACCACTACTGATGTTGATCGTATTAGGCCGCAGTATGTTGGACTGAGGATCGATCGTCACATGGCCGGCCGATACGTCCAGATTGTTGATCGTGGTATTTCGATTCAGGGTAACCGTATAGGTGCTGTCGAGATCGAATACGACATTCTGATCGGTGGCCGGCACGCTGGAGGGGGACCAATTGCCACTTGTGTGCCACATTCCGCCCGCGGCGTTGGTCCAACGATGGGCCACCACCGGCGACAGCGTCCCTTCGAATTTGATCTCCGAGAGACCGACGTATGAATTGGCCATGCCACTGTGTGCGGAGTTCACGTCCAGATAGATCTGCCGGACATTGTTGGCATTGGTCAGGGAGAACTTTTGGGCCGTCGGCCGGACGGGTTGGCCGCTGTTGAGGGTGCCGATGTTCAGCACGCTTGGCGCAAGAATCTCGGTGAATCCGGTCAGGTCATAGTTTGCCGGTGGATTGCTCGCCTGCCCCGAAATTGGGGCGGCCGACGACGCCAGCAGACGAAAATCCTTCAGTCCGCGATCGAGAAGGGTGCCCTGGACCAGTTGCCAGATGTAGGCGCTGGTGAGGTCATAGTTGGCGCCCAGGTTGAAGACGATGTACTGGTTCTGGGTGGTCGGTGCGCTGCTTCCACCGCCGCCCTGGCCTTGCCCGGTGATCCATGTCCCGAAGCCGTCGCCGCGGACGTCGTGGGTGTAGGTCAGGACATTGCCCGCGGAGATGTCCAGTCCGGCGTTGTTGATCGCCTGCGTCGGCGAAAGACTTGTGTTGTAGTAAGAACTGGCGAACGCCGATACCGGGGTAATGACCGCACCGAGGCTGACATTCGCAATGAGGCCAAGCAGACCGATACTTCCGACAAAGATCACCGGACGAATAAGCATTTTTCTCCTTACGACTTGGGGGACCGCTTGCCGGTATTGCCGGTCAAATGGCACCAGGCATGCCAGCGACAGATGAACCCACCTTGGCGGTCCAACCCTCCGGAGAAGAAATTATGCAATGCCACACTTGTGACAACCCCGCTAATGAGGGGGGGCGTTTCGCAGCAGGCTCAAGAGATATGTAGATGACGGGCACGGCTTTCTGAAAGCGTCACGCCCACTCCGTGCGCAGAGTGAGTGGCGTGGACAGAATCAACGGCTTGCCTCGCGTTATACGCCGCGCGCCAGCCATAGTGCCATCAGGGCGGTTCGCCCGCTGACGCCATACTTGCGAAGAATCTGAGTGATGTGGTCATGCACGGTGTGTTTGCTAAGCTGCATCGCCGCCGCGATTTCCTTTTCGGATTTTTCCGTCAGGAGATGTCGAAGAATGCGTTGCTCGGTTGGGGTGAGGGGGGACTGAACGAGCGTCAGGCCGTTCGCCATGAGAAGTTGGCGGTGAAACCACGTCAGCCCGCGCAGCGTATGGCCGGCGAGTTCGGCATGAGTGGCGGTGAATTGGGTCTTGCGATGACGCCGGTCGAAGCAGAAGAACGATTCAGCATCAGTCGCAGCAGGCAAGCCCACCCAGATGCGATCGGTGACGCCTTTGGCGACATAAAAGTGCTGGTAGTGATCTGTCTTGGTGAACTTCCTAAAATCAATGAATCCGTCCCGCAGGCGGTTCACTCGAAAAGTGCCGGCCCGCTTGGCCATCGCGACCGTGGTCATCCCTGGGTCGGGCGGCAACTTGGCCATGGCTTGGTGCGTAAGTTGCTTTTCGTTCGGGGGATTGGGGCGCAGAAACTGGACTACGCGTGGTCGCCATCCGAAAAGCGGGTCGGACTTGGCCGTGGCGCCGGAGGCCATCCGCACCGTGCCGATCCAGCCGGCCTGGTCGGCGTCGATCCATCGGCTTAAGGTTTCCATCAAATGTTCGCTCGCCTGCCGAATATCCAGGACGGAGTAAGACGATAAATCATCCCAAAGGCGATAAACGGATTCGAATCGTTTATGGTCCATTCCTGCTTATTAACAAAGAACCGCTCGTACGAGTAGTCCCCAGTCCATAGCGGCAGGCGTTCAGA
>JBBCIV010000171.1:0-10546 GCA_037189665.1 Phycisphaerae bacterium
GTATTCGCTGCTGATCCCGCCGACGCGCACGCCGTTAAACCACGTGTCGTCGTCCGACTGGATCGGGCAAAGGTTCAGCACGAGCGGGATGCCTTCCATCTCCTTCGGCACGAACAACTGCTGGCGATACCAGCCCCAGCCGTAATGTTCGATTCCCTGCTGCTGCCACGACGCGCCGGACTGGATCGTCTTCCACGACGAATCGTCGAACTTGTCGGCGTACCATTGGCCGTCCATGCCGGCCTTGCTCGGATCGGTGGCGAAGCGCCAATCGCCGTTAATGTTGATCTTGAGCTGATGCGACGCCCAGGCTTGATCGGTATACGGTGCGGAATCAACCGCGATATCCTTGATCAGCACTTCCACGCCCTTCTCCGCCGACGCGACGCGAACGCCCAGCCCGGCAATGTTCGAAAAACTCTTGAGCTTGAACTCGCTGATCGGCAACACCACGCGTTGCCAATCGCCAGGCGCCGCGACGAACCCCGTCTGGTTCGTACCTGCCGTCTTGCCTCGCATCAGGAGGTGGAAGGTCATCTGCGCCGGCCCCGTGCTTTTGCAAAGGAATGAGATGTAACTCGCCTGCGCTTTTGCCCACACGTTGCCGTTGGCGGGCCCATCGCCGGGAAGCAGGACGCGGACGGTCGACCTCGCGGGATCAAGCTGATCCGTTGCGATGCGGAGCACGTTGCCGTCCCCTCCCTGTTGGATGGAGAAGGCCTGGCCAGCTTGTGGCCGCGGATTCTCAACCATCCAGAGCGGTGCGATCTCTGCGCCCAGCGCGTTGATCTCCGGCGCCTTCGCTGTCAGCGCTTTGAGCGGCCTTGGTGAGTACTTCGCGCCCGTGCCGAACGGTTCCAGCGGTTCCGCCTGGGCGACCGCCAGCGCGAAACCAAGGTGGATGGACGTCAGCACGGTCAGCTTTTTCAACAACTTCATGTTCCTGCTCTCCAAAGGCGCAATACGGCTCTCAGGCCCGCCCGATCTCTCACCAGTCGCGCGCAGCCCCAGCGCCCCATGTGATTCAACTCGATCTATTTTCGCTCTTCGGCCGTCTCCGCGGCGACCAGTTCCAATGTCCCCATCGCCGCCGGCGACTGGTGCGGGCAGCCCCACACCACCGGCGACCAGTTCATCGCGATGAGCCGGCGACTCGCGTCGTCCAGCAACCCCGTATTGTGATAGCGAACCAAGTTCGCTCGAAGTTTCATCGGCTCGTAGGTCTTCTTTCCAAGCCGCTTCAACACCGCCGGCGCGGGCAGGGCGAAATCGGCGGTCCAGATCCACTGATCTCCCTGTTTGCGCGACGTGCTCGCGATCCGCAGGTCGGGCATTTCGTAGCCGGGATTCGGCCAGTAGTCGCGGTCGCGGACCTCGGCCACCAGGCGGCCATCGACGCCCGATTTCGCCTCGGCGGTCAGCGTTGTGTTCTGATCGAATAACCCTCCCGCCGGCGACTGCTGCAATTCGAAATACTGCCTGCCATCGCCGACCGGATCGAGGAACACCTCGACCACGTCGCCGAGGTAGTGTTTCGCATCGCGCTCGGTTCCGAATGGGGCGTACGGCTCGGGACCGGCGGAGCTAAACCGCACGAACAGCCAATCGGCGTTCCAAAGTAACCGCACCTCGGTCGGCAACGGCCGCATCGCGGGGGATCCGCCGCGCGCCAGCATCAGGCTCGGCACCGCCGCGGCGGCCGTCCATGCCGGGTCGTCGGGATTGGCATCGATCTTCGGCGCGGCGTCCGCCTTCGCCATCGGAACCCGCAGGTACGGTGTCTTCATCGGTTCAACGTCGCCCATGACGAGCGGTTGTATCACGCACAGCAACAGTGACGCGACGCCGTATTTCGCCATCGATATTGCGCGAACCATTATTTGCTTACCCCCGATAGCCGATCGACGTGCGCGAAGAACTCACGCAACCCGTTTCGGTTCGCCGGCGAGATCAACGGTGAACCAGGCACGCCCTTGGCCGAGTCGCCATTGAGGAATCGCGCTAGCGCAAGGTGTTCCACCGACCCATCGCTGAACAGCACGTTGTACCCATTGCGGCCGTCCTGGGCGTAGTAGGCGTGGTAGTATGTCGGATCGCCGGAACTGCCGAGGCGATCCACCTTGTCGCTGACAATCGAAACGCGCCGCCTCCAGGTCTCAGGGCTGCCGTTGTAAGGCGAAATGGTGATGAGCTGTAATGATTCGAGTCGATTACGGGTGCTCTTGCCCGCGGGCTGCTCAAGCGTTCGAAGCGAGTAGTTCACCCGAATCGGGCTGGTCGCCGTCGCCTTCAACCATTGGTCCGATCCTTCCGCCGGACGGCGAGCATCGTAGATCGGACAAAGCATCGCCCGGCTTCCACGATACGGACCCATATCGCCCCGCAGGTACCCCACTTCCGTCAGGATGCCGAGCCGCACCCAATACGTCCGCGCCGGCGTGCCCGTCGTGGTTCGCGCCTGCCCGTGACTGCCGAGCGCCGCATCGTTGTACGCCGGCATCAATTCGCGGAATTCCTGCTGGTACATCGACAACCCCAAACCGATCTGGCGGAGGTTGCTCTGGCATTTGATGTTCAACGCCGCCATGCGCGCCTTGCGAAGCGCCGGCATCAGAAGGGCAATCAGCACCGCGATGATACCGATGACCACCAGTAGTTCGACCAGCGTGAACGCACGCTTTCCAAGGTGACGCATAAAGCTCCCTCGACAAGGATGAAGCATCGCCTGACCTCGCACGACCCATCCCCGCCGGCCATCCCCGCCGCGCACGCGCGTTCACGCCGTGCGGCGCTGGCGACGTGCCAGCGCAAGTAACGCCGAACCTGCAAGCACCGCGCTTCCCGGTTCCGGAACGAGGATGAGCGTTCCGGTCGACTCGGTGAACGTCCAATCGCCGCTCGTGTGTACGCCGTCCACGGCCTCGCTGAACAGCGGCCCCCCGACGAAGGCCACGCCGAAGGTGTCGGCGTGGAACGATTCGTTCAGGCTTGCGACGTCGACGAGATTCCAGCTTCCACTCGTGGCAGTCAGAGCGCTGATATCGATCCGAAAAATGCCGTTCAGGTTTACCGCCGCGCTGCCTTGCACCCGGTTGCTGACGTTGTCGTCCTGAATTCTGAACCGCAGTTCGCCGGTGCTGGCAAGAGTGAGAGTGCCATCATTGACAGTTGTATCGCCTATGTAGGTATTCTGACCCGACAACGTCATTGCGTGCGGGCCAATCTTGGTCACTCCGCCCGTACCTGAGAGAACGTTCGTGAAGAAGACGTGCGCGGTCACGCCGGAGGTGGCGCCCACATACGCGCTGGTGACGGTGAGATTATCATTCAACGTTACAGTACCGCTGTACGTGGAGTTGGCAGTGGAGCCGCTGGTTACTCGCGCACCAAGAGTCAATGTGCCGCCTGTCCCGGAAGCAAGCGTGATGTGATTGGAAACGGTGGTGTTTGAGCCGGTCGTCACCAGCGTCGCCGATCCGTTGCCGACGCTGCCGAGCGTGAGTGCGTTCGTGGATGCTAATCCAAGGGAGTTGTTTGCCCCGCCGGTCGACAGGATGCCTTTCTCGATCAGGATATTGCCGGTGAAACTACTCTCGTTGCTGAACGATATTCTCCCGGCGTCGAAGTTGTTGCTGACGTTCCATACGGTGAGATTGCCCGTCCCGCGGAGGCCTGTATTGAACGTGATCGACCCGCTGGTGTTCGTGGACGACCCGCCGTTTTCGAGGCGCAGGTTCCCCGCGAGCGTATAGGTGCCGCTGCCGAAACTCATCCGGTTGCTGGACGTTCCGGTGCTGCTGTTTTGGATCAGCGCAGTAGAGCTGTTGTTGTTCAGCGTGATCGGGTTGGTCGTTGTGAAGGCGCGCTGGGTGTTTCCCGATCCGCTCAGCGTGATCGTGCCGACGGTGACGCCTCCACTGACGTCCTGCGTCGTTGTGCCCGCGGTACCGCTGTCAAACGCCGCGACCGCGCCTGCCGCATTCGGCACGCCCGTTCCATTCCAGCCCGGGTTGCCATTGCTACTCCAGGTCCCCGTCCCGCCCGTCCAAACGGACGCCATCGATGGCGAAACGGCCATCGCGAGCACGATCGCCGCGCCCAATCCTGCCCGTGCCGAAGTCCGGCGGCGGACGTCGCCCGCGGCCGATGACTCCCGATCGAGTCGTGTGATGTATCGCATTCTTCTCCTCGCCAATGACATGAAACAAACCTAGATCGTCTCGTGCGAACGCGCCTCGTCGATGCGCGCTCGCACGTCGGCGATCAACTGACAAGAACGGCCTGCTGCGGAATCACCCGCTTCTGCGGCTCCGGCGGCAGCATGCCGCCGATGCGTTCCATCAGCAGGTTCACCAGTTCCTCGCCAAGACTGTGATTGTTCTTCTCCACCGTCGCGAACGGAACGCCGGGTTCCCACACCCGTTCTGGCATCGATTGCCAAAAATTGTCGTACCCCACCACCGCGATATCCGTCCGGCCGTACAACCGACACGCGGCCAGCGCGACCAGCGCGTCCCAGTCGGTGCCCACCATGATCGCGTCGATCGGGTTATCACAATGCAGGTACTCGGCCAGATAACCTGCGAAGTGACGCGCGCGAATCCGGAAGTTCTGCTCGCCACCCTGCTCGCGCGGCAGGAGCCCGGCGACGTGAATCGCAGGCAGCGACTCGAGTCCCAACGCCAGCGCCGCCCGCTCGTACCCCGCGTCGTGATCCTGCAGCCAGCCGACATCGGACGGACGGCCCCACGCGCGAAGGATTCGGCGCTTCCCCGCCTTCGCCAGCGCGTGCATAAGACCTTCAGTGCCGCCCTGGTGATCGGTGCGAACCGTATCAACCCCATCGAAGGCCGATGAATGCCCAAACGCCGCCACCGGCAGCCCGCCGGCACGCAGCCGGTTGATCACGTCAACCTGCCACGCCTCTGAACGATTCCAGAAGCTCGCGATCACCCCGTGCGGCCGGGCATTGATGAGATCTTTCAGCCAGAGGTCGTCGCCTTCAGACGTCCCCACCCGGAAAAAATGCAGATCGCGCCGGCCTACCCCGTCGATGACGCCCGACACCACCGCATCAGACGAACCGCTGAAGATCGCCGCGTCCTTCGCAATCTTGTGGTCGCACAGCATCACGATCGTGCGAGACATCAGCGACGTTGGCGACCCGTGGTTCCGCACGCGGACACATCCGACGTTCCGCTCGCGACGCACCAGCCCTTCACGCTCCAGCACCGCCAGCGCCGCGCGGAGCGTCATCCGAGAGACGTTGAACTGCTCCGCGAGTTTGCTTTCCGCCGGCAGGCGCTCGCCATCGTCGATTTCGCCTCGCTCAATCAGGTCGCGCAACAAGTGGACCGTCCGCCCCCGGGGCGAATGGTCCTTCGATAAAAGCTGCGACTCCGCCAGCGTCATGGCATTATTATGTCTAGGAATTGAAATGCGCCAAGCAAAAAATCATACATTGTCGAAATATACTTATCATTGTCTACCAAATCATCCAAACAATAGACAATTTAAAAATTTGTCTATTGTTCATGTGATCGCTGGGTATTTTCCCTACACGGCGTCTCATAACTGTGGGGGTTGGCATTCGGGGTAAATCTTTCCGGCTATCCCACCGATGCACTTTTCGTCGGACTTTGAGAATGCCGGAATGCAGGCACACGAAAAACTGCTGCAGGATGTGGCGGCCGCAACGGTAGCCACGAGTGCGGACGATTTACAGGGGCTGGCCAAGATCCACGCGCTGATCGAGGCATTCCGCGCCTCGGTGCCGCCCACCGAACCCTGGTCCGCCATCGCCGCAACGGTGTCATCCAACGCCGGCGCATTGCTTGAGAAGATGATTCTCAGCGAGATCGCCGATTGCGACGCCGCGCTGCGTCAGGTCGGCGACATGACCACCGAGCTGATCAAGCTCGCCCAGCAGGTTCACGCGTCTGATAACCTTCCCCCACCGCCCGAGCCCTCAGCATCGCCTGAGCCCGCCGCCGCTATTCCTGCTGCGGGGGCAACCAAAGAAGACGTTATCGATCCCAACGACTCCACCCTCGTCGCCGAGTTCATCCTTGAAGCCGGCGAGCACGTCGAGGCCTCCGAAGCCGCACTGCTGAAGCTCGATCAGGACGCCGGCGACACCGAATCAATCAATGCCCTGTTCCGCGCGTTCCACACCATCAAAGGCGTGGCCGGCTTTATCCGACTCGGGCAGATCGGGTCGCTGGCGCACGCGGTCGAAAACCTGATGGACCAGGCGCGCAGCGGATCGCTCCGCCTCGGCCCCGAAAGCATCGACGCGCTGCTGAAGGCCGTCGACCTGATGAAGGTGATGATCGCCGCCCTCGACCAGGCCCTTTCCGCCGGCGCCAAACCGCCGGTGCAATCCGGCCTCCCGGCGATGATCAGCCTGCTGCACGACTGCGCCAACGGCACCGCCCCCAAAGTATCCGCCCCCGTTCCTGCGGCGCAACCCATGCCGGCAACGGAAGACGCGGAAATCCCCTCGCCCGCAAATAAGCCGACCGAATCCCGCTCCGCTGCCGCCGCGACGCAGTCGTCGAGCGAATCGGTCGTCAAAGTCTCCACCGAACGCCTCGATAGCCTCATCAATGCCATCGGCGAGCTTGTCATCGCGCAGGCGATGGTCAGCCAGGACGTCGCCTCGCTCGTGCCGGCCAGCCATCGCGTGGTGCGCGAGTTGACGCAGGTCGGCAAGATCGCGCGGGAGCTGCAAGACCTGTCCATGAGCATGCGCATGGTGCCGATCCAGGGCGTGTTCCAGAAGATGTCGCGTCTGGCGCGCGATCTGGCCCGCAAGAGCGGCAAGGAATTCGACCTCGAACTCATCGGCGGCGAAACCGAGCTCGACCGTGGGCTCGTCGAGGCCGTCAGCGATCCGCTCGTGCACATGGTTCGCAACGCCGCCGACCACGGCATCGAGTGTCCCGATGATCGCGAGAAGGCCGGCAAGCCTCGGGCGGGCAAAATCCAGCTTCGCGCCTATCACCAGGCCGGCAACGTCGTCGTCGAAATCAAAGACGACGGCCGCGGGCTGAACAAGGCCAAGATCCTGAAGAAAGCCCAGGACCGCGGCATCGTCCCGCCGGGCAAAGAGCTGAGCGAGCAGGAAATCTTCAAGCTTATCATGTGCGCCGGCCTCTCCACCGCCGACAAGGTCACCGACGTCTCGGGGCGGGGCGTGGGGATGGACGTGGTGCTGAGAAACGTCGAATCGCTTCGCGGCCGCATCGATATCGAATCGCAGGAAGGCCAGGGATCGACCTTCACCATCCGCCTGCCGCTCACGCTCGCTGTGATCGACGGGCTCGTCGTCCGCGTCGGCGACCAGCGATACGTCATCCCCATCACCAGCATCGAACAAAGCCTTCGTCCCAAGCCCTCGCAGATCTCCACCATCCGCGACAGCGGTGAGATGTGCATGGTTCGCGACCACCTCGTGCCGGTCGTGCGGCTCCACCGCCTCTTCGGCGTGCAGCCGGTTCACGAAACGATTACCGATGCCATCCTCGTTATCGTGCAAAGCGGCCCGCTCCGCTGCAGCCTGATGGTGGACGAACTGCTCGGCCAGCAACAGGTGGTGATCAAATCATTGGGCGACAGCCTCGGACCGATCGCCGGCGTGTCCGGCGGCGCGATCCTCGGCGACGGCAACGTGTGCCTCATCCTCGACGCGCCGGGCATCATCATGTCCGCCTCGGGCGATCCAGGCTTCGCGGCGGCAATGCAATCCTGATTGAACTGAAACAAGGGGAACGAAGGGGAACGAAGGGGAACGCAGTGGTCTGGTCGGAGATCAAGAAGATGAAAGTGTGACAGAGATGAAATTATCGACGAAGTTGGCCGCCGGGTTCGGGTCGGTTGTAGCCCTGACGGCGGTCCTCGGCGGTTTCTCGGTGTACGTGATGCGCGACGCCGCGATCACCGCAACTACGCTGGCGGAAGACCTGATGCCGCAAATCGAAGTCGGCAACGACATCGGCGATCTGGTCGCCCGCGCCCGTTTCGATTCGCGGGTTTACTCCCTCACCGGCGACCGCAAGGCGCTCGACGGCACGCGGGCCAGCCTGAACTCGCTTCGGCAGGAAATAAAGAAAGCCCAGGATTTCACCGCCGCCCGTCCGCAGATGACAGCGGAAGCAGAACTGATCCGCTCCGCGGCCATCGGCGTCGAAGACTACGCGAAGTTGATCGACGAAACCGAACGGGCCATCAACGGCATCGCAAGCTCATCGAAGTTGATGGACGACGAGGCGAGGAACATCGTCTCGAACATCGAGCAACTTCAACTCCATCAGGCCGCCCTGATGGAAAAGGAAATCGGCGCCAACGCCGGCACCGCCAAGTTGCAGGAACGCCGGGAAAAGATGGTCCTCACGGCGCGCCTGCGAAACACCATCAACCAGATGCGCATCGACGCGCAAAAAGGCCAGGTCACGCACGACCTGAAGTTGCTTGGAGAAGGCGTCAAGAAATACGACGAAGTATCGGCCATCACCGGAAAGCTGCGATCGACGCTCATCGACCCGGTCGACATCAAGGAGCTTGAAACCATTGAGAAGAGCGCCGGCCAATATCGCGACGCGATCGCGGCAGTGGCCCAGCAGTTCGAAAGTCTGGCCGACATCGGCAGCCGCCGCACCGGCGTCGCCGCGAAGGTGAACAAGAGCACCGACGAGTTGATCGAGAAGGCGATCGTCACCGCAGGCACCGCTTCCACCGAGTCGGAAATGACGCTCGGCACGTCGTCCACGCTACAGGTGATCGGCACGACGATCGCCGTACTCGTCGGTGCAACGCTCGCGGTCGTCATCGGCCGAGGCATCACCAAGCCGATCAACCGCGCGGTCAACAGCTTGCGCGAGGGATCGCAGCAGGTTGCGTCGGCGTCGTCGCAAGTGGCGGGCTCAAGCCAATCGCTCGCACAGGGCGCCAGCGAACAGGCCGCGGCGCTCGAGGAGACGACCAGCGCCTTGGAAGAGATGAGCAGCATGACCCGCAAGAACGCCGATACCGCCCAGCAGGCCGCGGCGCTCAGCGAGCAGACCAAGGCGTCGGCAGACAAGAGCAATCAGGCCATGCACCGCATGGCCGAGGCGATCAACGATATCCAGCAGAGCGCCGCCGAGACCGCCAAGATCATCAAGGTCATCGATGAGATCGCGTTCCAGACCAACCTGCTCGCGCTGAACGCCGCGGTCGAAGCCGCGCGGGCGGGCGAGGCGGGCAAGGGCTTCGCGGTCGTCGCCGAGGAAGTGCGCAACCTCGCGATGCGCAGCGCCGAGGCCGCCAAGAACACCTCGTCGATGATCGAGGACTCGGTCAACAACTCCAAGAAAGGCGTGGAGATCAGCGAGGAGGTCGCCAAGGCGCTGGCGGAGATCACCACCGCCAGCACGCGGATGAACTCGCTGGTCGCCGAGATCGCCGCCGCCAGCAAGGAGCAGGCGCAGGGCATCGGGCAGATCAACGGTTCGGTGTCTCAGATGGACAAGGTGACCCAGAGCGCCGCCGCCAACGCCGAAGAGACGGCCGCCGCGTCGGAGGAACTCAGCGCTCAGGCCGAACAGATGGCGGCGGTCGTCGGCGATCTCGCCGCGATCGTCGGCAGCGTCCGTCCTGCCGTCGGCGCTCGCCGGGCGGCGCGGGTCGAGACGCACGAGCCGTCGTCTCTCGTCACCGCAATGCCTTCTCAGCCGGCAAAAAAACACGCCGCAACGAAGGCCGCCAAGAGCACGCCGGCAATGGAGTTTCCGCTCGACGATAACGAGCTGTCCGGCAACTTTGACGACTTTAGCCGACGCGCTGCCTGAATAACTTCGCCCCGCCGCGGCCGCTGGCGACGACGGATCGTCGTCCAGCGGCCCCGCGAGCGAACCCAGGTGTTTTCGAGAACAGCAACACAATCGATACCCCGGTCGGGTGTCACGAATGCAGAGGATCAGAAAGATGAGCAACGCCACCCTCGAAGCCCCGCAAACCATCGCCGGCGATCGCCGCCGCGGCGGAAAGTACCTCACGTTCTCGCTCGGCCGCGAGGAGTACGGCCTGGCGATCCTGAAGGTACGCGAGATCATCGGCCTGATGCAGATCACCGCCGTCCCGCGCGCCGCATCCTACGTGCGCGGCGTGATCAACCTGCGCGGGCAGGTCATCACCGTCATCGATCTGCGCGCCAAGTTCGGCATGGCGGACGTCGAGAAGACGGACCAGACGTGCATCATCGTCGTCGAGACGACCGTCGCCGGCCGGAAGATGAACACGGGAATCATCGTCGATCGCGTGCTGGAGGTCGTCGAGATCGCCGCCGAGCGCATCGAGGACACCCCCGCCATCGGCGATCACGAGGCGGCAGACTTCATCCTCGGCATCGGCAAGCTCGGCGAACGCGTTGCCATCCTGCTGGACATCGATCACGTCCTCGGCGGCGATCGCATGGCGACGCCCGCGGAGCAACTTCCGCTCGCGGCCTGATCGCCACGATGTGCCGCCGCGGGTTCGTGCCAACCCGCGGCGGCACATCGTGGCG
>JBBCIV010000172.1:0-6329 GCA_037189665.1 Phycisphaerae bacterium
ACCAGCCATTACTACCTGCCCAACGGCAGTTGCATCCACCTCGAGGAAAACGCCGCCATCTGGGGCGTGGACCCGGACCTCACCATTGAGGTGACGCCTGAGCAGATGCGCAAGGTCATCGACGCTCGAAGCGATCTGGACGTGCTGCGATCCGAACAGCCCGACCCGAGCGAGAAGCTGAAGACCTCGAACGACCTGCTCGACGCGGATCTGCAACTGTCGGCCGCGCTGTTCGTCCTGCGACTGCAACTCGCCGGTACGCCGGCGAGCTAGAGCACCGAACCGAATGTTGTAGCTGCGACGCAGGCGTCGCCCATTGGTTTTTATGTACGTCGCGATTGGGCGAAGCAGGCGTCGCAGCTACAAAAAAAGCGCATCGCTGTAATAGGACAAACGGCTCATCAAAGCGATGTCGCTTCAACGCGCGCCCGCGTGGCCCGTTTATCGAGTCACTTGGCTGGCTTGGGTGGGGGTAACGCCGGCGTCTGCTTGCGTGCGACGTGAGAGGCGCTTCACCGGCTGCGGATCAGTTCCATGTCCGACACGCCGAGCTTGGCGCGAAGGTCTTGGATATCTCTCAAAAACCGCCAGCCGTCCGTGTAATACCCCGCCGTTGGCGCCAATTCCGGCTTGTGCTGCTGCCAGTATCGATTGAAGCGGTGCATCAGTGCCTCGCGCACGTACTTCGCGAGCATCGACGCTGCGGCCACCGGCAGGGCGATCGATTCGGCTTTTTCACAGAAGATAATCCGGGCCGACCGCGACCCTTGCGTCAGGCGATAGTCGGCCCGCTTGTCGGTCTCGCCGAGGATTTCGAGCGACCAGTCCTCGAACATCATCCGCAGCACCGGCCCGTAATGCTCACGGCCACCTTGGCGATCGCAGACGATGGCTAGGTTTTCCTCGTCGGCATAAGCCCGCAGGAGCGAATCGATGTGCCGCGCCACCAGTGAAAACGACGCCGACGCCTTGTTCCGCGTTTTCTCGACCAGATCGTTAAACTGTTTTTCCAGCAGCACGTGCGCTTGATAATGCACGCACCGCGTGGCCGCCCGGTCGGACTCGATGTGGTAGGCATTGGAACTGATCTGCAGCGATACTGCCTCGATCTCAATCGGATACTGCGCCTCCAATCCCGCGCGGTACCACGCATACTGCGGCAGGTGGTCGCGAAGCGTCGGATCTACGCATGCCAGCACCGCTTCCAAATCCCACGGCCGCCCGTGCAACGCCGCGCGATGCGCCTGCATCAACAGGCATAATACCGCCCGCTCCAACTCTTTCAGCCCTTGGGACGGGGTATAGACTGCCTTGGAATCGTTGATGTGAAGCTTCAACCCCTTCCTGCACCGCGTCTTACCGGCCGTGCGGGAAAGACGCGTCCACAGGCACGGTAACCCCTCGCCGCCAGCATCGTCATCCGGCGTCTCCACCGCACAACACGCCACCACCAGTGGCCCCAGCACCGGCCCGTATCCCGCCTCGTCAATACCCGCAACGATCATCCCCGCACTCTATCCGTCCGCCGCATTTTCGCGAAGCGATCGCTGGTCACTTGACACACCCACGTCACCCGTTACATTCTCCCCTCCAACTGAGTTGGTCCCGGGGCCATAGTGAAATGGGATCACGCGACCATGGCATGGTTGAATTTGGGGTTCAAATCCCCATGGCTCCACTTCGGCAAATCCGGCACGAATCGGCAAGCACCGGTTCGTGCCGGAAAAACCGAGTGATTTTACATCTTCCGCGAACAGCGTTCCCGCCGTCTGCTGATCAATTTCGACTGATTCTGGGGCCTGCTGTGCCCGATTTTGTGCCCTCGCCGGGCCGATCGGATACTTTGCGTATGCCTCTTCAGCGACCCGCTGATTGTAGTGTTTCCGGGCAACTTCCGGCCGGTGGCCGATCCATTTTTCGATCAGTGAATCCGGCACGCCCGAGATATCCCGCCATTCCATCTCGCACGACGCACGCAGGGTCTGGAATCGGTCAGGCCACATCGGCACACCGGCTGCTTTCGCCGCTTTGGCAATTCGACGGTCCATTGCACCGCCGACACCGGTGAGAAAAAGGCGGTTCTGATCGGGATCGATCTCCGCGAGCAGGGCGTCGAGGTACGGCAGCAAGCGGTCATCCAAGGGCGGCTCACGCATAACATGGCGTTTTTCGTCGTGGATCAACACACGGCGTTTCTCGCGGTCGATGTCGTCGCGGCAGACCAGCAGCGGCTCGCTGGGGACACGCACACCGAATAGGCGGGCCAAGGCGAGCAGACATCGGTCGGCGGGGCGAGCGAGATGAGCACAGACGCGTTCGACGCGTTCCCATGATACGTACTCTGGATCAGGACGTGCGGTTGATCCGACGGCCATGTCTTTGCGGTTGAACGGTTATAGCGACTCGGCTCGCGATCGCGAGATTGAACATCGTGCGGACGTTTCCGTAGTGCGTTCGAACTGTCGCGCGTGATGTACCCTTCGCCATCCGTTTCTCGGCGAACTTCTTGAACGCAACGGCGTGGTCGTCACCGATGCGATGCAGGTCGAGATGCAGGGCGTTCGCCAACGCTTTACGCAGCCAGGATACGCTTTGTTTCATCTTCGCGAATGCCCCATCCGACAGGTCTCGACGATCCGTTTCCATCTGATCGAGCCACTGACAAAGCGTCACCCGATCGCGTTTCTGGATCAGACCGAGATCGGCAAGCCGGCGCCGGAGACGTTCGTCGCCAAGGTTCTGTGCCCACGTTTCATCGGCGGTGTCGGCGGAGCGATTGTCCTTGCATGCTCGCACGAGGTTCTCGATGTGCCCGGCAACGCGCGCGAGTGCTCGCCCGGCCAAGTGCGGGTTGAGGTTGATCTTCTGGCGCTTGCCATCAAGCGTGAAGAGATAGCGGTTGTCAGCGGTGAGGCCCATTAACCATCCTTGTCATGTGACCGCAGTTTCTCAACGCAGGCCGCGACATCATAAGGCAGGAAGCGAATCTTGTTGCCTATCTTCACCGTTGCCAGCAAGCCTTTGCGCCTCAGTTCGTATACCTGTCGCTCGCAAATTTGCATCATCTGTGCAACTTGTGACTGCTTGAGCAGTAGAGAGTTGTTACCGTTTTGCTCGATCATCGTTCATCCTTGACGCAGTTTTCTTAAGTTACATCTCCTTTACTGAAAGAAAGGTTAATTCAATTCACTTTCATGTCAAGTTGTTTTCAGTTCTCTGATCTTGCCTTCCGTTGCATTTACGATGCCGCCGCTGAGGGCCTGCCAGAATTTGCCGAAGTCTTCCGCGATTCGGAATCCCCGGATGTCACGCGACAACACTGTTGATTCCGGACAAACGTCGCGGAACCGCACCTTCAAGATTCGTTCATATTTGGCAAACGTCGTGGAAGACATCGTTACGCGAATACCACGCCAGCCGAAGATCGTGCCACAGATCAATGCCCCGATCGCCGAACTGAGGACGCTTACGTCACCTTGGTATTCATCGATTGCAGTGCGGATGATGTCTGCCGTTTTCTGGTCGATCGTCCACCCGCTCATAAACTGATCTTGCTTACGTCGGTCGTCTTTTTTCTTTGCCATCATCGGTCTCCGTTAACTCATTTTACCTTGTATCTATTTTTCGATCCATGCCATCCCCACCAATGGACGAGTTCGTCCATTTCCGTCACATGCTCCACCGGTAACAACAGGTCGGCAAGCGGATTTCGGGGCGGCGGTGGGAGCTTCAGCCAGGCGAGGTCACCCGTCAGTTCGGCACGCGTACCGAGAGCGTTTACGCCACGCGGGCCAGCGGTTCGAGCAACTTCTCGATGAACTCGTACCGCCGCACGATTTCCCCGGTGCTGGCGTCGATTTCATCGATTTTTCGAAGGATGGCCGTTGCTTCGCCGCAGGTGGCAAGTTGTTCGCGGATCGTCCGGCGGGATCGGGTTTCGACATCCTCAGCGGCGGACATGTCGTCGGCACCATCGCCGCTGGCGTCGTCGTCATGTTCCGTTGCGGGTTCGTCCGGCGATTCGTCCTGGCTGTTCATCCAGAATCCGCGTGACGCACTGTAGCGGTGTACTTTCCGCGTCAGGCTCGCCAGCACCCATTTGGGGTATCCGTGCTCGGGATGTTTCGTCAGGTACGCACAGGCGTACCCGGCGGCGTGCTTGCGTTTCGGCGTCGAGTTTAATTGTGGCGAAGAACGCGAGCGGTTGCTCGTTGATCTGCTGTTCGCCGAGTCGGTGCCTGGGCTGCCCTTTGACGTTGTGGTCGGCACAACGGTAGTAGCAATAGTCGCGTTTGGTGCCGTCTCCGGCGATTTCTTGACCTTGTGCTCGCCGGTGACTACCCGGCCACAATGGGCAGAGGTGATGATCCTACCGGCAAACGTCAGTTGCGGCTAATGGTACACCTTGAACTCCGTTCCGAACTTTTCATGGACCCGCTCAAACGTAGCTCGGAGGAGGCGCGTCGGCGCTCGAACGGGGTGGCTGACGGACGGCGCCAGCCTGGTGTTCAAGGACGCGGACACGTCTTTGATGGCCGAATGAGGATGTCGTCTCCAGATTTTGAGGGATTTGCAGCCCGTTCGTACCCGCTCTCCTGAGCGGAACCGGGCGGTTTGCCGTCACGCCGCTCAACTCGATGACGCAAACCATCTGACGCGATCATGCACAACCCCGATATCCACCCGTTTCTGCTCACGCCGCCCTCACGGGCGGACAACAAGGGGGCGAACCCGTAAATCTTCTCGCGACAGCGACGATGTTGCCTTTGGTTCGAGGGAATTATCATCATTGTCCACAGCGTTCGCACGCGCGCGTGGCGGTCGCGTGATAGAACAGACGGCATTGCTCAGCGCGAGATTCACCCTTACCTATTGATGGTTTTGGTCTCCGACTTGAGCCCCGGTTACCTCGCCGGCCCGCCCAACCGAAAGCGGGTGTCGGCGGCCGCGACAAAGCCCAAGCCGTACGTGGCCCCGCGTGCGAGACAGGCCGAGCGGGTCATCCGGCGTCGCGCGTTGTCATTGGCAAGACGGGGACGGGCAAATCGACGCTGCTGTGGAGCCTCATCGTGCAGGACATCGCCGCGGGCCGCGGTGTGGGCGTCATCGACCCGCACGGCGACTTGGCGCGAGAACTGCTGGATTGCATTTCCGGCCGCCGCGCCGACGACCTCGTCTACTTCAACCCGACCGATCACGATCATCCGGTCGGGGTAAACCTGCTCAAGGCGGCGACCGGCCCCGACGATCGTCACCTGATGGCCTCGGGCATCGCCTCGGCGCTCAAAAGCATCTGGCGTGACTCGTGGGGACCGCGACTCGAATATCTTCTATACGCAACAATCTCATCGCTGGCGGAATGCCAGAATGTATCGCTGCTGGGGGTGCAGCGCATGCTCATCGCCCCCCTCTATCGCGGCTGGGTGTTGCGGCAGGTCAAGGATCCCTTGCTGCTAAGCTTCTGGGAAGATGAATTTGCACGCTATGACCGGTGCCTCATGGCGGAGATTCTGTTGCCCATCCAGAATAAGGTGGGACGGCTGCTGCTGGCGCCGGTGATCCGCAACGTGCCGGGGCAGGTTTCCAGCCGGATCGATTTTCGCTTCATGATGGATTGACGGCGGATATTCATAGCGAATCTCGCTAAGGGCAAGCTTGGGGATGACAAGGCGAACTTTCTCGGCGCAATCCTGATCACGCAGTTCCGCTTGGCCGCAATTCATTCCGTTGTTCTAACGGGCGTTCCTCCTTTTGCATTCCGGGTGGGTTGACGACCTGTCCACCTCACGGGCTGCCACGCCTCGCGGACGGCCTCAAGGTCACCTTCCGCGTCCCGCGGGTCCCTCCTCTCCGAGGCGGTTCCACCCGTGACCCCGTCCGGCCATGTCCGGCGTGACTGGCTGTTCGGCGTTCATCAACCCGACATCAAAAGGATGGGCGCTCGCCGTTTACGCCGTTTGAGAGCGGGCATTGCAGCCTCCCTGGCTGGCGGAGACAACGTCGTCGAGCCAAACAGTTGCCCACCGAAAAGTAGTGCATGGCAACTCAGATAAGTAGTGCAGAAATGGCGTTCAGAGACATCGCCAGCCGGGAAATCGCCACGGGTTTTCAAAAACTCTTGTTGGCACGGCGGGAATCACGGGTTGAAAAACCCGTGCCACGAAGCTGTCATGTTTGTCGCAACGAAGGATTTTGAAACAGCTTCTAAGCCGCCGGGCGCAAAACGGAAGTGCGATTCACGCATTGAGGAACGCGAAACGGGGGGAGCGGCGCGATCGGTATCTGGACGAAGGTGAACGCCCGGATAGCCGGGGCGCAATATCGTAAGT
>JBBCIV010000173.1:0-4028 GCA_037189665.1 Phycisphaerae bacterium
GCCGAAGAAACCAAGGCCGAGTAAATCGGTTCGCACCCTTAGTTTTGCATCATGACAACCGGCCGGCCCGTCCTGTTCAGGACGGGCCGGTTTTGTTTTACCGATTGAGGTTTTCCGGGAGGTCCGATGCTTCTGGCGCACCCAGAAAAGAACATGAGGACGCGGCAGGCTTGCAGAGTTCGCCCGCGCGCCAAGCTATGATCCGGCCATGCGAGACATCAACGGCATGGTTGTGATTATCACCGGCGCGTCGGCGGGGATCGGCGAGGCGTTGGCGCGGACGTTGAATGGCAGGGGAGCGCGCCTTGCGTTGGCGGCCCGCCGTCTCGACCGCATCGAAGCCCTCAATCGCGATCTTGGCGGCGCGCACCTATGCATCTCGGCGGACGTGTCCTGTCAGGATGACTGTTACGCCATCATCGAGAAGGCCATCGCGCACTTTGGCCGGGTCGATACGGTCGTTGCCAATGCGGGTTACGGGTTGTATGAGCCTGTTCACCGAACGACGCCGCAGCAGGCGCGCGACATCTTTGCCACGAACGTTTTTGGCACCACCGATTTGATCCACGCCGCCTCGCCTTACCTGCTGAAGCAAGAGCCGCGCGATGGCTGGCGCGGCCAGGTGATGATCGTCTCCTCCGTCTGCGGCAGGCGCGGCGTGCCGTATCTCGGCATGTATTCCGGCACCAAGGCCGCACAGCTCGCGATCGGCGAGGCGATGCGCGTGGAATTGCAGCCGCGCAAGATCGCCGTTACGACTGTTCATCCCATCATGACCCGCACTGATTTTGGCCGGGTCGCCGAGGCAAAGGGGGAGATCGTGCTGCCGAGGGGCGATCGCGATCTGTTGACGCAACCGGTCGAGCACGTCGCCCGTCGTATGGCCGAGGCCATCGCCCGTCCCCGGCCGGAGGTGTGGCCGAGCCTGCCCGCTCGCATCGTGATCGGGTTGGGAACGCTCGTCCCTTCATGGATCGATCGCGGCATGGCGGGCTATCGGAACCGGGTCGAGGCATCGAACCGTAATCTCCCGCGCTGAGCGGCGTCCTTCCTTTCAGAATTGCGCAACCGCACCGTCTCGCATGTGGCCGTAGTTTGGCGGCCTTCGTGCCAGCGTTGATGCGCCCGCGCCCTGTCAGCTCCTCCATCCTGAATCATTACGTTTAAGTCCACTTTGCGACACTAAAAAGATGAGTATATCCTTTTATTGTTTGACCCTTGTGGTGATTTGCCGCAGAAGGGTGACCGATTTGCATAAAAACTGGGAAAAATGATGGGTGCGACAACGTCTTTTCACAAGGGTATCCGGCCAGCCCGCTGGTTTTTGTGTATATTCGGATTGTAAAGTCCGATGATATGAATGAGGGCAACATGGCAGAAGACGTTCTGGAGTCATCGAATCCCAATCCGCTCAAGTGGATGGCGTTGGCGGTACTGGCGATTGTCGGGCTGGTGGGGCTGTGCATCGCGATGTTGAATATGGGCCGTATTGGCGGT
The DNA here is from genome assembly GCA_037189665.1 of Phycisphaerae bacterium. Lineage (GTDB taxonomy): Bacteria > Planctomycetota > Phycisphaerae > Tepidisphaerales > Tepidisphaeraceae > BPJO01. The sequence continues at coordinate 1,498 of JBBCIV010000173.1, forward strand.
GGATCGGTTGCGATCGATCCGAACCGCGTGCCGGACCTGAAGCATGGCATGAAGGTTTACGCCGTCTCCTGCGCAACGTGCCACGGCGCTGGCGGAAAGGGCTTGCCGCATCAGGGCGCGCCGTTGGTCAACAGCGCTTTTGTCGACAACAGCACTGATCACCAACTCATGATGATGATCAAGATCGGCCGGACGGCGGACGATCCGAAGTCGGTTATGAAACTGCCGATGCCTGCCAAGGGCGGCTACTCCAATCTCACCGACGAAGATTTGCACGACGTCACCGCGTACGTTCGCGCGCTCGCGCAGCCGAAGGTGGCCGTCACTCCTTAATGAATTTGCGGTTCGCACTGAATTGAACGTTGTAGAAAGGCTGGTTGCTAGACATGGCTACGCACGCGATCGCTCACACGCCTGCCAAGGAGGGCGCGGCGGTGCGTTCTGGGAAATTCTGGTGGTTGAAATACGCGCTGCTGGCGGGGATCGTCTGCGGCGGGTCGGCATGGTTGGCGCGCGGCAGGATCCTCATTGCGATCGGCCTTCGTGAAGCGCCGACGGTCTGCACGGAGTTGTCGGTCAGCGAAATCAAGTTCTGGTCGATCACGCCGGCGGAGCAGTCGGGCACGCACAAGGTTACCGATCCGATCCGGGCTGAGGCATTGCTGGAAGCCGGCCGAAAGATCGATGCGAAGAGCGTGACGACGTCGAACGTCGCGTTACGACGCGTGCGCGGCGATGTGAAGGTCGAGGCGACCGTCGCCGTCGATGCCGATGGCCGGACGATCATCCTGACGCCGAAGGCACCGCTGGAGCCGCAGACGAACTATTGGTTCGGGTTGTCGCAAGGCATTGCTGATGACGCCGGAAACGGGATTTCGCCATATCAGGTTGCGTTCGACACCGCGCCGATCAGGAAGCTCGATTTGCCGAAGTTTGAGCAGGTAGTGCTGTCAGACACGCAAGGCATGGGTTTCACGTGTGTGACGGTGAAGTACGGCAAGCTTTGGGCGAGCGTGGATGACGGCCGAATCATGCGGTGGCCGATCAATCCGGACGGAACCATCGGCGAACGCGAATTGTTCACGTCGCTGGTCGATCATTTCGAGGGCGAACCGCGCCTCATCGGCGGATTTACGTTCGACCCATCGTCGACCGCCGACGAGCCCATCCTGTGGGTGACGCACACCAAGTTCGGTTTTATCAACGTGCCCGACTGGCATGGCAAGGTCGCCCGCATTAGCGGCCGGCAGTTGGAGAAGGTGGAAGACATCATCGCCAACCTGCCGCGTTCGGCGCGCGATCACGTGATCCATCAGCCCAGCTTTGGTCCGGATGGCGCGCTCTATTTCCAGTCCGGGTCGATGACCAGCTACGGCGATCCCGACGGTTTCTGGGGCATGCGCAAGGAGCATCCCTTCGCCGCCGCAGTGGTGCGGGTGGATACGAAACGGCTTCCCGAGAAACTGCCGATCGACGTGAAAACGCCTGAAGACGGCGGCAGCTACGACTGGAAGAATCCGAGCGCGCCTGTGCAAGTGTGGGCGTACGGCATCCGCGTCGTATACGACCTGAACTGGCATAGCAACGGACATCTGTACGCCCCGACCAACGGCTCGTGCGCCGGCGGTAACGCGCCGGCGAGCGGTCACTCGGTCGCGCTCAAGAACGTCCCCGATGCCGAGCACGACTGGCTCTTTCGCGTCGAGAAGGGCGGCTACTACGGCCACCCGAACCCGTCGCAGGGTTACTACGTGCTTAACGGCGGCAATCCCACCGACGGCGCCGATTACGCCGAGGTGCCCCATTACCCGGTCGGCACGATGCCGGAAAAGAACTGGAAGCCCGCGATCTACAGCTTCGGCAACCACGTGAGCGCCAACGGCGCGGCCGAATACTTCACCGAAGGGCCGCTCAAGAACAGCCTGATCGTCTGCCGCTACAACATGGGCAGCGACCTCATCGCGCTGAAGTTCGATGACGAGGGCGACGTCGCCGAAGTCATCGACGGCGTCGAAGGATGGGAGGAACTGCAGAACCCGCTTGACGTCTGCGAGGATCGCGAGACGGGCAACCTCTACGTCACCGAGTACGGCAGGCGGTGCGTCACGCTGCTGCGATGGGCGAAGTAGCGGGGACGGCGGGATATCCTGGCGTATCTCCTATGATCGGCCTGTTCCGAAGCGCCGCGGCGGCGAACCAAAGCACGACGCCGCTGGCGCAGACGACCAGGCCGATCACCATGCTTAGCGTGAATGGGCCCAGCACGGTCGGCTCGACACGAAGACCTTCGATAAGCGTGCGGGAGATGCCCTCAAGCATCAGCATCACCGCAAATCCGCGGCCGGGCGCGAGGTAGAGCGTGAAGACACACAGGCAGATCAACGCGATCAGCGATGCGGTTGCCGTGCTGATGAGCTGGGTATTGATCACCGGCAGCGAACGCTCCGCCGCAACGATCTCCGCGAGTTCCTTGCGCTTGGCGATCTTCTCCGGCGTCATCAGTCGGCCGTTGGTGTCGAGCAGGCGTTCGT
>JBBCIV010000174.1:0-11712 GCA_037189665.1 Phycisphaerae bacterium
GTCTTCAGGTGCTCCTGCTGGCGATGATCGAGGTTGTTGCCGTTGCGGACGTTGTCGACGACGTGGTTCAGGTCGACGAGCGTAAACCGGTCTTCCAGCCCCGACAGCACGCGTTCCACAACCCCGCCGCTGCTGATGCCCATCTCCTTTATTTTTCGGGCGAACAAGCCCTTGAGATAACCGCGATCGGGCGCGATGCGCGATCGGTGCAGGCGCGGTGGCAGCGGGTCGATCTCGACGCGTTGGTCAGCCGTGATGACGCCAGTGCGAAACACGATGGAACTGACGTGGCCCTCGCCGGTGGCGCGCATGCTCATGACAAAACGCACGCCGCCGTCCTCAACGCCGGATTGGTCGGGGTGGAGCACGATCGACGGGTTGAACAGCGCCGCCGAATCGATGGAGTATTCCATCGTCAGGTATGCGCCCGCCAACAGCCGTCGCTGGGCGGACCAATGCCTGGTCCAGCCGATCATCGCCGCGCCGGACTCGTAATGCTCGTGGAAGGTGAACGCCAGCTTCGGATGCCGGTCTGCGTACGACGCCTCGACCGCGCGCAGCAGGCCGTCGATCTGCCCCTCGTTCACGCTCTCGATTCGAGCGAACAACGATCGCACACGATTTGCGCCAAGGATGAACGGACGGACGATCACACGACGATCATCGCTGGTCAGGTGGACGGGTAGTCGTTTCACGTTTGATCCCTTTTCGTCCCTGAAAATGGACGCACTACGCGGCGTGCGGTTCGCGCCGGGAATCATAACGCCTTGTGTTGGGTTTTGGAGCATGCGCCTTCCACAAGTTTTAGGTGATGAAAAAAATAACCGGGCCTTCACGGACGCCAGACAATACATCGCGTCTGGCGGTGAAGGCCCGGCCGTTGGGCATTTGAATTAGTTCGTTACGCGGGCAGGGCCGATGATCCGTCCGTTGCCGTTCTGAAGTGAGGCGTCGTCGTCTTCGCTGGCGACGGACATCTCCTCCTCGACCGCCGCCACCGCCAGCGCAGCGATCAGCCAGGCCAACGTACTTTCAGCGCCCTGGTTAAGGCTCGGCCCGGCGATGTGCAGGCCATCCGCGCAACCGCCGGTCTCCGAGTCGATCAGGCACACGCCCAGTTCGTTGCTGCCGGTGAACCAACCGAGGAACGCTTTGGCATGATCAAACCAGTGAGCGTCGCCGGTCACCCGGTAGGCCTCAACGCACGCCTCGACCATCGCCATTGCCTCAACTGGCTGCTGATCGAACCGCGCTCGCGTTCCGTCGCGGCTGAGCCAGCCCATATTGCCGATAAGGCTGATCGTGCCCTCATCATCGAGCTGCAGTTTGACCAGCCAATCAAGCGATTTGAGCGCCTGCTCGATCATATCCGGCCGATCCATCGCTTGGCCGGCCACCAGCAGGGCATGCGACAGCTTGGCGTTGTCGTAGGTCACCAGATCTTCCAACCACGGCCACGCCTCGCTGGCGTTGGCGAGGAAGGAGGCCAGCAAACGCTCGCCCAGTTGTTCCAACATGCGCCTGGCTCGGGTGTCGCCTGAGTAGTACTGCAGATAGTGATGCAGGCCGATCAGCGTGAACGCCCACGACCGCGGGGCCGTAAAGTGTGCCGCCGCCGGAAGCGCCTCGGCGAGGAGGCGTGAAGCGATCGCGCGCATCGAGTCATGGGCGGCGTACCGCACCGCCACGCCAAGGCCCCATATCGCCCGGCCGTGGCTGTCCTCGCTGCCCTTTTCCTCAAGCCAGTCGCGCGAATAGCTCATGAAGTTCCGGAATCTGCCGGTGTCCTCGTTCAACGCGTGATGCAGGAATGACAGATATCGTTCGGCGCTGAGCATCAGCGACTTATCGCCTGTCTGATTGACGTGCATCAGCGCGCTGATGAGCGCCCGGGCGTTGTCGTCCGTGCAGTAGCCGTGGCGACGATCGGGCGTTGCGCCGATCGCGTGCTGAAGGATGCCGACGTCGTCGCTCAACCGCCTCTGGTGCATCATGTCGATCTTCAGCGTCGGCGAGGGCGTCTCGCTCGAACGCAGGAGCGAGACGGTCGATCGCCCATCCTGCCGCTGCCGCTTGGCGTCTTCGATCACCTGAAGATACGCCTGCGCGACCCGCTTCCACACCATCGGACGGGCATACTCGTAGGCGGCGCGACGCATGGCGTGGCGCTCGTTGTCGTGATCGAGCAGGCGATTCACTTGCTCCGCAAGCTGCGCCGAATCGTGCGCCGGAAAGAACAAACCGCGGCCGTCGGCCAGAAGTTCCTCGGCGTGCCAGAACGGCGTGCTGACGATCGCCTTGCCCGCGCCGCAGGCGTAGGCAAGCGTGCCCGACGTGATCTGCGCCATGTTCGGATACGGAATGACGTAGACGTCCGTCACCGTCAGGTACTTGATGAGATCGGCGGTGGAGACGTAGCGATTGTCAAACCTCACGTGGTTTTGCAGGCCCAGCTCGGCCACCAGTTGTTCGAGCGATTCGCGATAACGATTACCCTCGTCGCGGATGACGTGCGGATGCGTCGCCCCCAGGATGATGTAAAGCACATCAGGATGTTTGGCGATGACGGCAGGCATCGCGCGAAGCGCGGTTTCAATGCCCTTGCCCGGCCCGAGCAGGCCGAACGTCAGCAGCACGCGTCGGCCGACCGTTTGAAAGTGTTCGGCGTAGTAATGCGGGTCGACGAACGGCACGTCCGGCACGCCGTGCGGGATGAACGCGATCTTCTGACGCGGAACGCCCCAGCCGTCTGTCAGGATGTTCTCGGCCTTGCGGCTCATGACGACCACGCGATCGCACACTCGGATGAGCTCGCGGAGCGTCGACCGCTGCGTGGGCGAGGGCTCGGTCAGCACCGTGTGCAGCGTGGCGATCAGCGGCATGCGCGCACGGCGGGCGAACGACAGGACGTGCGCCCCGTCGCGGCCGCCGAAAATGCCGTATTCGTGCTGGATGATCGCGGCGTCGATCTGCTGGTTGTTCAGCATCTGCGCCGCCGTCACGTAATCGCCGGCGCGGTGATGGTTGATCTGATAGCGAACCTCGGATGGGTAATCGTACGCGGCGACCTCGTCGTCCATCGCGATCACGCTTGCCCCGTCCCCGATCTCGCCCGCCAGCGCCTCGCGAAGGTCCTTGGTGAAAGTGGCGATGCCGCACTGCCTCGGCGTATAGCTGCCGAGTAGCGCGACGGACTTAACGCTGTTGCGCAATTGCTCGTCGGCCATATCATTCTCCATCGTTCGTTGTCTTGTTTCGGCACCCGCACCCGCGAAGGATGCGCGTCCGACTGGCGAGGTACTGCTTCTGCCGTTCCCGACTCACTTGTAGGCCAAACGGTCACCGCTTGGCAAGACATAAATGATCGTTAATGCAAATAGTCTCGGTATTTATGCCGAAATGAGAAAGTCTTCATTTGTCGATCACGGCGGCCACATGCGATCGCGCTTAACTTGGAATATCAATGATCTGAGAGATTTGATCGTCCGCGACGAATTGACGCGGCGCCAAAACGCGTTTTGATCGCGTCGACAGCGCGATCGACCTTCTGCTGCCGATCGCGATTCCCCTGCGTGAACAAGTCCAGCTGCGCCTCACGGGTGAAATGGTTGGCCTGCATGCCGATGAGGCGTACCGGCTGAAAGTGATCGGTCGCCCAACTGTCGAACAACTCACAAGCAGCGCGGTAGAGATCCTGCGTAACGTCAGTGGGATTGGCGAGCGATTGCGATCGCGTGATGGTCTGAAAATCGCCGAAGCGGATTTTGACTGTCACACCGCCGGCATACAGACCATGCCGGCGGACGCGAGCGCCGACCGCCTCGGCCTGCTCAAGCAGCACGTCGCGAAGGTGGCCTTTCTCGACCAGATCGACGCCGAAGGTCTCCTCCTGGCCGATCGATTTGGCGTCGCGATCGGAATGGACCGGGCGGTTGTCGATGCCGTGGATCAACTCTCGCACGCGCGGACCCCAGGAGCCAAGGTGCCGCTCGAACCACGCGGCATCCATCCGCCGCAGGTCGCCGATGCTCTTCATCCCCAGCCCGTTCAGCCGCGCCGCCGTCTTCGCGCCGATGCCCCAGATGCGGTTGATCGGCAGCGGCGGGAGGATCGTATCGATGGTCTCCGGCGTGATGACGGTGAGCCCATCGGGCTTGTTCAAATCGCTGACGAGCTTGGCGAGAAATTTGTTCGGCGCGACGCCCACGGACGCCGTCAGCCGCGTTTCAGCGAAGATCGCGGCGCGGACGTCCTGTGCGATGCGCTCTCCGCTGCCGAAGAGCCGCAGGCAGCCGGAAACGTCGAGAAACGCCTCGTCCACGCTCATCGGCTGCACCAGGTCGGTGAAGCGCTCGAAAATGGCGAACACCTGCCGCGACGCATCGCGATACTTCGCGTAGCTGCCCTTCACGACGATCGCGTGCGGGCAGAGCCGCTTCGCTTGCGCCATGGGCATGGCAGAGCGGCAGCCGAAGACGCGCGCCTCGTACGACGCTGCCGCCACCACGCCGCGATTGCTCGATCCGCCAACGAGGACGGGCTTGCCTCGAAGTGACGGGTCGTCGCGCTGCTCAACCGACGCGAAGAACGCGTCCATATCAACGTGGAGGATGGTTCGGGTGGCGTCGATGACGCATCATTCTATCCGCCCCGCCTCAAGCTCGCGCAATAAAGGAAGGGCTTGCAGGGGTTCAGGCGCCGGCTTCGACAAACTTGCCCTTATCGAGGTGAACCAACCTCGAAGCGGCGGCGGCGCTGTGGGGGTCGTGGGTGACCATGACGATCGTCTTGCCGAAATCGCGGTTGAGCTTCTGAAGCAACTGCAGCACGTCTCGGGCGCTGGCGGCATCGAGGTTACCGGTGGGCTCGTCGGCGAGGATGATATCGGGGTCGGTGACGATCGCCCGGGCGATCGCGACGCGCTGCTCCTGCCCGCCGGACAGCTCGCGGGGGAAATGGGTGAGGCGGTCTTCGAGGCCGACGAGCTTCAGCGCGGTCTGTGCGTTCTCGCGCCGCTCAGCGCGGCTGAGGGAAGTGAGCTTGAGCGGCAGTTCGACGTTCTCGATCGCGGTGAGCACGGGAATGAGGTTGAACGACTGAAACACGAAGCCGAGGTGATGGTTTCGCCAGCGCGCCAGCGACCGTTCACCCATGCCTGCCGGCTCGTCGCCGAGCACGATCAGCCGGCCGTCGGTGGGCTGATCCATGCCGGCCATCAGGTGCAGGAGCGTGCTCTTCCCCGAACCGCTGGGGCCCATGAGCGCGAGGAACTCGCCGCGTTTCACCGTCAGGTCGACCGATTGCAGCGCGACGACCGTCGTCTCTCCACGACGAAATTCTTTCGTCAGCGAGATCGCCTGTACGACGGCTTCGGCGGCGTGGGAGGAGGATGCGTCGGTCACGGGTTCAATCCTTGTGAGTTTGCATTGAGGCGAACGGGATCGCCATCCTTCAATATTGCCGGTGGAGACAGGACCAGTAGTTCGCCGCCGATGAGTCCGCTGCGAATTTCGATCTTGCCGTCAACGGTCGTGCCAGTCGAGACGACGCGCTCGATCGCCCTGCCATCTTCCACCACCAGCACCGCGCCGTTTCGCACCGACGACGCCGGAATGCGCAGCACCGGCCGCTCGCCGGCGGGCTTCGTTGTTGCGCCGGCGTTGGCCGACGGGTTCAGGAACGACACGGTCGCATTCATATCGGGCTTCAGGCGCTCGTCAGGATCGAGCACCTTCACGCGCACCTGCACGGTCGCCTTCTGGCGATTGGCCTCGGGCGAAATCAGGTGCACCTTGCCGTTGAACCGCACGTCGGGATAGGCGTCGGTGGTGATCCAGCAGGGCAGATCGTCGCGAATCCTGGCGAAATCCTTCTGGCTGATGTCGAGGTCGACGCGAAGGTCGTTCAGGTCGGCGATGGAAACGACGTAGCCCTTCGCACCGCGGTCGCCGACGAAGCCGGTGGTGACGAATTCGCCCACCTCCACGTTCCGCTCGAGCACGCGGCCCTGGATGGGCGAGCGGATGACGGTGTTCGTGAGTTCCACCATCGCCAGCGCCACGCCGCCTTCCAACTGCGTGATGATCGCGCGCTGGGCGTCGATCTGCTCCTTACGCGTGCCGGCCTTGGCCAGGTCGAGCTTCTGCTGCTTCACCTCGACGGCGGCGGTGCGGGCGGCAAGCAGGGTTTCGGCGTCGTCGAGTTCCTGACGAGAGACGGCCTGCATGCCGGTCATCTCGGTCAGCCGGCGCAGGCTGCGCGTGGCGGTGTCGAGCTCGGCGCGGGCGACGTTCAGCTCCGCCAGCGCCATGGCGATCTCCTCGGCTCGCGAGCCGGCTTCCAGCTCCGCCAGCTGGGCGCGGGCGGCGTCGAGCTGGCCTTGTTCCGGCGCGAGGCGGGCCTTGTATTCGTCGTCTTCCAGGCGGACGAGCGGCTGGCCTTTTTCGATCCGGTCGCCCATCTCCACGCCCACCCACGCCACCCGGCCGACGACCTTCGACGCCAGCTCGATCTTGTGCGCCGCGATCACGTACCCCACCGCGGTAAGCGAGACGAGCTGATCGTCTCGCACCGCGCCTTCGGGCAGGCGCACGCGCATCGCCTCGACCTCAACGCCCTGCGACGCGTAATACTGCCACCCCGCCACCCCGCCGCCGATCAGCAGGAGCACCAGCAGCACCCAGGGCCAGCGTGCGCCGCCGTCATTCCGGCCGGAGCGGGCCTTTCGCGATTTATCGATGCGTAGTTTTTGAAGTTCGTTTTCCACTCTGAATCTCGTCGCCTACGCCTCGCGCATCGCGGCGACGATGCCCTTTCGCGATGCCGACCAGGCAGGCAGAAATCCGCCGACCAGCCCGATCGTCGCGGCGAACAATAAACCGTACAGGATCGCGCTCGGCGTGATCTGAAACTTGAACGCCATCTCGCTGAACGTCTGCCAGTTACCGATGCCCGCGGACAGGTTGTTGAGCGGCAGCGCGATGAGGCAGCCGAGCACCCCGCCGATCAACGCGAGACAGACCGACTCGAAGACGAACGACACCAGGATGGCGGACCGGCTGAAGCCCAGAGACCGCAGTGTCCCAATCTCACGCCCGCGCCGGGCGACGGCGGCGTACATCGTATTGGTGGCGGCGAAGCCGGCGCCGATCGCCATCACCACCGCGACAAAGAAACCGATGAACTGAAGCATGACGCCCGAAGACGACTTCGTCAGATTTTCGTAATACGTCCGCTCGGGGATGGCGGAGAGATTCAATCGCTGATCGGCCTCCACCTCCCCTGCGAACGACTCGACCGACCCCGGCGATTGCAATCGCACGAGCGCGGAATTGCTCCCGCCGGTCTGCTCGAAGTCGCCGCGAAGCTGATACAGGTCGGTCCACAATTCGGAGTTGGCGGCGGAATCGCCATCGGCGAACTCGCCGACGACCTCCCACTCCCCGCGGCCGAACTCCAGCTTGCTGCCGACGCGGGCGCCGGGATAGCGGGCAGCAATGCCCTCGCCGGCGACGATCTCGCGCTTGCCCGGCTCGTTCCAGCGGCCGCGTTTCAGCGTTGCGGACTGACGCATCTTTACGCCGATCGGCAACAGGCCGCGAACGGTGACGTTCATGCCGTCGGGATGCGTCAGGCTCGTGAGACTGACGATCGTCAGCCCTTCGGGCGATACCATCGGCTCGCCCTCCGGCGTCGCTGCGATGCCGGGAAGCTGGCGGACGAGCTGGTATTGCTCCTCGCTGACGGTGGAGCTGAGCTCCGCGTCAGCGCTCTTACGAAGCACCAGCACCTGCGCCGGATGCCCCGATCCCGCGAACACCGCCGCCATGCCGGTGGTCATCGCGATGGAGGTGACCAGCACCGCGACCGTCAACCCGATGCCGACGGCGGTCATGATCGTCGCGCCCTTGCGCTCGACGAGATTGCGGAGGTTGTATCGAAGCGGCACACCCATACGCGCACACACGTCATCCCGTAAACCGAAGCGACTCGACGATGTTCCGCCGCGACGCGAAGAACGCCGGCACGACCGCCGATACCAGGCCGATCACAACGGCGAACGCCGCGACGACCAGCGATGCCTCCCACCGAAACTTCAACGCCTCGCCCCACGGGCCCAGGCCCGCCGCCGCGCCGTGCGTGAGCAGCGCGGTGATGCCGATGCCCAGCAGCCCGCCCGCCAACGCGATCAGCACCGACTCGCCGAGCACCATCTGCATGATCTCCGCCGGCGAGTAGCCGAGCGTGCGGAGGATCGCCATCTCGCGCGTGCGCTCGCGCACGCTCATCGCGACCGTGTTGGCCGACACCAGCAAAATGGTGAACGTGACGGCGGCGCAGATCACCGCGAGGTAAAGCTTAATATTGCCGAGGAACGCCATGAACGACAGCGCAAACTCGCGCTCCGACTGCGTCTTGGTCGGGAACGGGGAGTTGTTGAACATCGTGTCGATCGCGGGCGCGATACGGCGGACGTCGTCGGGCGTCTGGGCGATGATCGTATACGTGCCGGCGGTATCGGCATCAGGGCTGCCGGCGGCGCGGCGAAGCTCGGCGAGGTATTCGCGGTGGAACAGCAGGCACTCGGTTGCGTTGGGATGATCGAAGATCATCTCGACGGTCAGCTCAAGGTTCACCGGGTAGATGTCGCCGGCAATGTGAATGCGGTCGCCGAGCTTGAAACCGTGCTGGTCGGCGATCTTGCGCGCCACGCCGCAGCCGGCGCGATTCCGCTGGAACGCAAGCCATTGCTCCTCGGGCGCGGTGTAGTCCTGGCGAACCTCGCGGATCGCGATCGGATCGACCGCGAAGCGAGCGAAGAAGTTCTCCGGTTTGTCGTCCTTATATTTGCCCTGGTACCACGTCCACGCCGACACCGCCTTCACGCCCGGCACGGCCGCGATGCGCGCCTGGTGGCTGGCGGGGAGCACATTCGTAAGCGACACCTTGTGACGCACGATCAGCCGCAAGGCCTCGGAAGGCGAAGTCTGCTCGGCAAAGAAAAACCCCTGGTATAGGGCTACGAGAAATCCCAGCACCGCCAGCGATACCGCGGTGCTGGCGAGCGTGAGCAGCGTACGGCGACGGTTGCGCCAGGCGTTGCGGAAGATGATCGGGAGAAGTCGAAACACGCGGGCTTGCTCGAAAACGTCGTCTTGCGGTCCGTTGCGTCCTTCTCTATACCACGCCGCCGGAAGCGCCGGAAGCGGGATCGTTAAGAGTCCGTTTCACAGCTAACAAACCCGCGTTTTATCCCGGCCGCGGCGGATCGACGCTCATCGGGTGTTCGATGACTTCCATCTTGATCTGCGGCTTCTCGCCTTCGGCGATGGGCTGTTGCTCGAGGATGACCGTCTTCGGCGGTTCGCGCCAGTTGACGCTGGCCTGCTTGAACACCTCGACGATCGACAGCGCCACCGCCACCACCACCGGCCCCACAAACAACCCCAGGATGCCGAACACCTGAAGCCCGCCGAGCACGCTGAAGAAGATGACCAGGTCGTGCATGCCGGTCTTCTTGCCGACGAGCTTCGGACGAAGGAAGTTATCGACCGAACCGATCACCACGCCGCCCCACACGATGAGGATAACCGCTTTCCACGGGTTCCCGGTCGCGAACAGGAAGATCGACGCCGGCACCCACACGAGGAACGCCCCCAGCGCCGGGATCATCGACAGGATGAACATCACCACGCCCCACAGCACCGCCGACGGAACGCCGAGAAACCAGAAGCCGATCGCGCCGAGCATGCCCTGGATGCCCGCGATGAAGATGACGCCCTGCACGCTCGCCTGGATGATCTCGCGGCAGCGCTTGAAGACCTGCGCGCTCTGCTCTCGCTCCAGCGGAAGCATGTCGAGCACGGAGGCGTTGATCTCGCGCGTGTCGCGCAGGAAGTAGAAGAGCGTGAACAGCGCGAAGCAGATCTGAATGGCAGTCCCCGCGATGCCCGTAACGGCCGCGGTGGCGATGGCGGCGGACTTGCTCGCCAGCGGCGCCAGCAGCGCTTTTGTGCGCTCCTTCACCGCCTCGGGGTCCTTCAGCCAGTCGAGATCGACATACGGATCGATCCACTGATAAAGCTGCCCGTCGGCATGGATGTACCCCTTGGCGGCGGTGACGAGCTGCGTCACCTGCGTGATGGCGTCGGGGATCTGCGCCGCCATCAGCACCAGGATCACCAGCACCGGGACCAGCACCACCAGCACCACGCCAAGCGTGCTGATCAGCGCCGCCAGCCACGGCTTCATCCCGCGATCGCACATGCGCGTGTGATACGGATACGCGATGATCGCCAACACCGCCGCCCAGAGGATCACCTCCACGAACGGGAAGATGATCAGCCAGCAGAGGTACAGCGCGATCAGCGTGATCGCGAGCAAGGCAAGCCATCGGGCGTTGAGTCGTTGCATGGATGGAAAGTGTAATCGGATCGGCCGTTTAGCGCCGCATCTCGATGCGGGCTTTTTCGGAGGCCATCACGACGAACAACAGCTCACATCAAGATGTGGCGCTAAACGTCGCCGGCCTCAGTTCGGCGACCACCCCTTCATCGTCGGTTTCGTCGAGCTTCGGCTCGCGCCTGGCGATCTGCTTGTACGCCGACGCGATCGCGCGGTCGTTCAGCTCGTCGCCATGAATGAAAACGCCGGCCGGCTTGGTCGCGAACAGATGTCGAACGGCAACGCCGAGGGCTTCAGGATCGAACTGCTTCACCTCCGCCGGCCGGGTGAGCGCGTCGATCGAGGCGGCGCGGAGCACGAGTTCCTTCGGCTCGGCGCGAAGGCACGCGACGCATTCGACGCCCGCAGGCGTGATCGAGAACAACTTCGCCTGCGCCTTGCGCGGTCCCGGCTGGACCGACAAATACCGAAAGTCGCGCAGCGGCCGGACGTGGCGGAAATCCCCCTTTCGCAGGTTCGACAACTGTTCCACAAACTGCTTGATCTTCCCCGCCGTCTCGAACCGCAGGTCGGCGGCGGCGAGCTTCATGCGTTCCTGCTGTTGCTCGATTTCGACGTGCGGATCGCGCATCGTCGCGACGCTCCACTCCACCAGCGAACGATACTGCTGCATCGACACGCTGCCGTCGCACGGCGCGGGGCACTTGCCCATGTCCTTATACGCACACGGGCTGCCATGCGGGGCCTGCGTGAGGATGTTGTAGTAGCGGCAGAGGTCGAAGAGGTCCTCGATCGATTCGATCAGCTTCGCCGCCTGACCTTTTTCCTGGATGGGCCCGAAGACTTCGCCGGGCGAAGTCGGGTCTTCGACGCGTTGCCAGCGCGGGAACGGCGCCTGCGGGTTCACCTGCACGAACCACGCCGGCCGCTGGGAAAGCAGTTGCCGATACGTTTCCGGAAACACCTGCCTTGCAGCGTGGACGTAAGCGAGGTCGGATTCGAGGGCGCTATCCACCCGCTTGTATCGAATCTGCCGCACCACCGCGCGGTAATCCACCCGGCGAGTGAGGGCGTCGGGGACGTCCTCGGACAACCGGCGTTTGACCGATGCCCGCAGGTTCTTGACCGCCAACATCTGCACCGGCTGGCCGTCTGCGTCACACATCAGATAGACCGCCCACCGCGCCGGAAGCGGCTTGATCGCTTCCTCCAGCGGCCGGCCGGGGTCAAGATCGAGCGTGTCGTCGTACCTCGGTTCAGGCATTCGCCCGAATGATATAACTTTGCCCAAGCCCGCCCCCAACCCCG
>JBBCIV010000175.1:0-39170 GCA_037189665.1 Phycisphaerae bacterium
GCGGCGCGGCCCCGCCCCCCCCGCTTCCGAAGAGGGCCAATCCGAGCACGGCCGCGATGGTCGATTGCATCGCGTGCTTCATCAGCGTCCCTTTCCGTTTCGACGGCGACGCTTGCCGACGAGCAGCCCCAGCATTGCCAGGCCCGCCGTTACCGGTTCGGGCACGCTGGTGATCACGCCCTGCAGGTCATACGTCACCGTTGCGGGGTCCCAGAAGTATCCGCCTTCGGGATTGATTCCGGCGAAGGCGGAGGTGTTCACGGTCGCGTCACCGGTGAAATAATTGTCGGTGACGATGAACGTGCCGCTGCCCGAACCACTTCCGGGAACCTGAACGTTTACTGCCGACGGGATGAAGATCGTGATGTTCGCCGTCAGGTTCATCGACGTTGCCGTGCCGTCCACGAGCGTAACGGTACCCGAGAATGAATCGACGGTGGTGACGACGCCCGTCCAGCGAGCCATGTTGATGTAAGCCGGGTCTTCTGGGTCCGAGTCGAAGCTGAGCGTCAGCCCGGTGATCGTCGCGACGCCGTTTCCGCCGAGCCCCGCGTCATCAAACGTCACACGTCCAAAACGGAAGTTGCCGTCATTAGGAAAGCCGTCGAACGAGGGATTGCTGCCGTAGACGATGCCGGGATCGCCAATCTTGTGAAGGCGTTGCTGGTTGGAAAGGCCCGTGTCCGGGTTGTACCAGTAATCGCCGACGACCATTTCCGCGTCGGATGCGGGCTCGATGTAGCGGCTGTTGTCGTCCGAGATGCCGTGAAGCGCGACGCTTCCGGCAAACGCGCACGCCGGAAGCATCGCGGCCGACAGGCCCATGAGGACAAATGAGGAAAATCGCATAAATGAACTCCATCTCCTGTAACTAAAAATCGCGCGGCACACGCCGCGATCGAATGAAAGTTCGTAAGGAACCGATCAACTCCGTTTTCGTCGCAACAGCAGGGCCGCAGCGCTCAGGCACGCCAGTGATCCCGGTTCGGGCACCGGCGCGGTTGCGACGATGACGCCCTCATAGGTGTTGTCGACAAGCAGGAAATTGACGAAGTAGGCGATCCGAAATTTGATTGGAATGCTCAGCGTCTGGACGTCGCCTTCGATAATCAGTGATCCGCTTTCGGTCGTGGCGAGGGTGTCGGTCAAGCCATTGCCGATGGTGTTGATCCGCGTGACCGGCGGAGCGCCGCCGGAACTGTAGTAGACCAGCGCCGGCGCTTGAGAAAGGGAGGTATCCCAGACGAATGCGGTATCGATGCCCACCTCGTCAAAGCTGCCGTTCGTCAGGGTGCGTGGTGAGGCGTCGGTCAGCGATAGCCGTAGGTTTCGCGTTGCCGATGCGGAATAGCCGCCTTGCCCCAGAACGTCGCCCAGGGGACTTAGGTCTGTCACCACGCCGTAAGCCGCTGGGAGATACGTGTTGACGTATCCGGTGGGGGAATTGATGTCGGCCGGATACTGGCTGTAATCGGTTCCCGGGCGCCAACTGTTGGTTTCGTTCGCGATGATCTGGCTTGGCGAGAGAAACTGGATGGTCGACTCGGCGATATCCGCGATGATCGACCCGGAATAGCTGGTCACAAAGCTGTCCGCCGACGGATTAGCGGGGTTTGATTGACGGGAGACGGAGAGCACATCACCGGTATTGAGATTAGTGGTGCTCGGCGTCAGCGTGAGCGAACTGCGCGCCGGATCAACGGTGAACACGACGGTCGACGCGTTTGTAATCGCCGGCGCAATCAGGCCGAGAACGGCGAAAGCGGAGTGACGGAAAGTGATGTGGCTCATGATCCTCTGCCTATTTCACGAATACCCATCGATTGCTCCGCTCTCCATTGAGATCGGGCGCGAGATAACCAAGTTTTGCGTTTCGTTCGGCGGCGGGTTGGTCGGCGTAGTAACGAACGGACTCAGTGGTGCAATGGCCATCCAGCCAGGCGACGTTGGCGCGGTCGCGTCCGTGGCGTCCGTGAACGCTTGCGGTCGCGATGGCCCGGGGCGTTCCGTTATCAAAGTTCACGCTGATGGGCGGGCTGATTGTATGGTTGGGCAGCACGCGACCGCTCATGAGTTGCGCGGTATCGGCAAAAACGGCGGTTTCCGCCGATCGTCGGATGGTTGCAGGCCGGTAACCCACCCAACTGCGATATCCGACCGCCGTCGGATTCGTCGAAAGGAAGCTGGCGTGTTTTTCGCCGAGCAGAAGGCCGTTATAGCCGTAATGCACCGCGGCCGGATACGCCAGCCCAACTGCGGTGTACGAGTCGATCATCGATTGTGGCGTTTCATACGAGGGACAACCCGCAATCGACGCTACCTTGGATAGATATGGCGCGATCAGCCCGTTTTTAAATGCCTGCATTGGATCGCCCGGGGTGTCATCTGACCAGCACCAACGCACGTTTACGCCGATCGGCAGGCCGCTCATGCTCATCTCGCCGCGTGCGAACTGCGAATACGGCATCAGTCGTCCGTGTTCGGCGGCGTAAGCGAGGCCGGCGATGTTAATTTGGCGGAGGTTGGAGAGGCACCTTGCGGTTTGCGCAGACCGCCGCGCATAGGCAAGCGCTGGCATCAGAATGCTGATCAGCAGGCCGACGATTCCGATGACGACCAGAAGTTCCACCAACGTGAATGCCGACGCCCATCGGCTTCCCATTAGCATCGTTATAGTGACTTTGGCCGACAACGTCGGAAGTGCGCAAGCTGTGCGCAGCGCCGATCTGCGGCCGGCTACTTGCCCAGGATGGGGAGCTGAACCTTGATCGCGTCATCCTGCCGCGACCCGAGGATCGGCTCCATCCCCGGCGCCCGGCCGACGAAGGACTTGTCGACCTTCGCGACGTTCCGCATTGGGACGTGCTCGGGTGGAACAAGATCAGGGCTGTCCGGCCCGTCGTGGCGCTGGAGGACGTTGTAATACTGGTCGCGCTGCGCCGGCACCCAGCCGGCGTCGCGGATGAGACGGCAGATTTCGCGCGCCTCCAGCTTGTACGTCGTGCCGGCGGCGGAGACGACGTTTTCCTCCATCATGACCGAGCCCATGTCGTTGGCGCCGAACATCAGCGCGAGCTGGCCGATCTTCGGGCCCATGGTCACCCACGAGGACTGGAGGTTGGGAATGTTGTCGAAGAACAATCGCGCGATCGCGAGCATGCGCAGGTACTCGTCCGCGCCCGCCATCCGCACGACCCGCCCGCGGAGGACGTCGTCGTTGGCGCTGTCGTCGAACGGGCCATACGTGGCCTCGTCCCACTCCTTCGCCCGGCCGAGGGGCGTGTTTTCGCGCTGGAACGGCCAGTGGATGAAGGCGGTGTAGGAGCCGAATGCGGAATGCGGAATGCGGAATGCGGAATCAAATGCGGACTTGGCGAACACGCCCGGCCAGCGTTCCTGCACGCGGCGGAAGACTTGATCCGGCTCCTCCATTTCGCATTTCGCATTTCGCGTTTCGCGTTCCAGCGCCAGCGCATAATCCTGCATGTCCCTCAGCGCCGCCATGTGTTCGATGCGTTCGCGGACGAACTCGATGTGCCCGATCAGCATCGTGCAACTGGCGTTCATGCCTTCCTCGTGGGCGACGCGCATGACGCGAAGCCAGTCGTCGCCGGTGCACTTGCCGATGCCGATGCGGCGGCGAACGCGCGGGGCGAAGATTTCCCCGCCGCCGCCGGGGATGGTCGCCAGGCCGGCGGCCTTGAAGCGGCGGATGATCTCGCGCACGTCCATCCCGAAGAACCGCTCGAACTCCACGAACTCCGGCGGGCTGAACGCGTGGATGTGCACCGTCGGAAAGCTGCTGCGGATGTAACGCAGCAGGTCTTCGTACCACTCGATGGGCAGGCGGTCGTTCATGCCGCCCTGCATGAGGATCTGCGTGCCGCCGATCGAGACGAGCTCGCGGATTTTTTCGCCGATGGCGTCGAAGCTGAGCGTGTAGCTGTCGGTGTCGTCGTGATCGCGCCGGAAGGCGCAGAACGTGCATTTGGCGGTGCAGACGTTGGTGTAGTTGATGTTGCGATCGATGACGTAGGTGCGCGTGTCCTGCGGATGAAGTCGCCGGGCGACCGCGTGCGCCCATTGGCCGAGGTCGTGCAGGGAGGCCTTGGCGTGCAGCTCCATCGCCTGCGCCTCGGTAAGGCGGGCCTGGCCGGCGAGGACGGGATCGATCGCGAACGACAGCTTGCTCATGACGCGCAAAGTTTATGGAAAATCGGCCAAGTTATCGAACGGTTTCAGTCGAAATGAAAGGCAGGTGAACGTTTGGATGCCCGTTGCCGGCGCGCGAGGGTCAACGGGCGGGTTCGTTTGACCGCCCGGGTTTGCGAGTTAGGCTGTCTGCAGCGGAGCATGTCATGGACGGAACGCCCTGGCTGGTCATCATTACCGGTGAAGATCGTCCGGGCATCCTGGACGACGTCTGCGGCGTCATCCAGCGCAACAGCGGACATATCGTTGACCTGAGATCGGTCGACGTGGCGGGCAGCTTCGCGATGCTGGTGCTCGTGCGGATCGGCTCCAGCAGCGAGCAGGCGATGGAGCACCAGTTGACCGAACTGGCGAGCTACTCCGGCCTGCGGATCACCGTCAAGCCGGCGGCCGACGTCGAGACGCGGTCGAAGCACCTCTACAAACTCGTCGCCTGCGGCCCCGAACACGTCGGCGTGCTGAAGAAATTGTCGCACCTGCTGCGCGTGCTGAGCGTCAACGTCGAAAACATCGAAACCCATTCCGAACGTGACGGCAACACCACGATGACGCTCGTCCTCGGCGTGCCGCGTGAATGCCCGGTCACCAAGCTGAAAGAGTTCGTCGACCAACTGCTCAGCACGTCAAAGATGAGCTGGGATCTGACGACGTTATAACGCCGCGTGCCGCGTGTGGAAGCGATTCCACGCAGTAGGCGGCGCGCAGTACGAATCAAACTACTTCCGCCTTGGCCGGTTCACGCCCAGCAGGCGGCAAGCGATGACGTAGACCGTCGCGCCGGAGCAGGCGATCAGCAGCAGCTGCGCCAGCCAGATCAGCCGTGTGTCGCCGGTGGGGTAGAGCGGCGAGTACCGGATCGCCAGGCACGCCGCGGTCATGATGGCGGTGGCGAGCATCAGCTTGGCGATGGTGGTGAACGACGGGCCCAGCCCCAGCCCGCCGACGCGCCGGTCGAGCATCCACAGCATGATCGCCGCCTGGAGCGAGAAGCTCGCCAGCGTTCCCACCGCCATGCCGGCCTCTCCCATCACCCAGATCAGCGGCAGTTCCACCACGAGGTTGACGACGATGTTCAGGATGCCGGCGATCAGCGGCGTGCGCGTGTCGTGCAGCGCGTAGTACGCGCGGTTGATCACCTGCAACAGCGAGTACGCCCAGATCCCGCCGGCGTAAATCCGCGTGCTGTAGGCGATGAGCGACGCGTCGTGCGCCGTGATCTGCCCGTGTTGAAACAGCAGCCGCACCGCAGGCTCGGCCACGAGGATCAGCCCAACACTGGCGGGCAGGCCTTCCCACAACGTCGCCTCAATGCCTTGGCAGGTGATGCGCTTGAACGCCTCGCGTTCTTTATCGATCGCGCCGGCGGCCAGGCTGGGGAAGATCGCGGTCGCCAGCGCAATCGCGAAGATGCCCAGCGGGAACTGGTACATCAGCTGCGCCAGGTCCAGCCGGCGGGTGGCGCCGAGTTCCATCGGGTACGAGATCGTGTGACCGAGGAGCGTGAAATGTGTATAGCCGTCGCCTTGCATCAGCCCGTAGCTGATCGCCTTGTCCAGCAGCACGCTGGTCTGCAGCACCGCGGCGCCGATGGCGACGGGGATCGACAGGCGCAGCATTTTCCGCGTGTCGGGCGTCCAGACCTTTGCGTTCGCGCGAACGCGAAAGCCGACCGCCTTCAGCGCCGGCCACAGGATCAGCACCTGCGCCGCGCCGGCCACCAGCACCGCCGCTGCAAGCATGAACGCCAATTGCGTCTGCTGTTCGACGACGCGGGGCGACATCTCGTCGCGCCCGTGCAGCCCGAGAAACCACGCCCCGGCGATCACGACGACGATGTGAATTACGTTCAGCAACACCGGCGCGAACGCCGGCGTGCCGAACCGCTTGTGTACCTGCAGGATGGCTGCCAGAAACGCGCCCCCGCACACCAGCATCACGTACGGCAGCATGACGGCGGTGAACTTGAGCATCAGCAGCCGATCGGGCCGGGCGACATCGTCGATCGTGAAGATGAGCGTCAGCAGGACGGCCTCGCCCGCGAGGGTGATGCCCAGCAGGATCAACACCAGCAGCTTCACGCTCGCGGCCGCGAAGGTGGCGGGGGCGTTGCCGGCCTCCGTTTCGCCGCGCTGCACGGCCTGCGCATACAGCGGGATGAACGCCTGCGAAAGCGCGCCCTCGCCGAGCAGCTTGCGGAAGAGATTCGGAATCGTGAACGCGACCGTGAACGCCGACGCGACCAGCCCCGTTCCGAGGTAGTGCCCCGCCACCACTTCGCGCGCCAGGCCCAACAGGCGTGACAGCAGCGTGAACGCGCTGATCAGCCGGGCGTGGCGAAGGAACGACGTGGAGGATGATTTCGTGCCGGTGCTGGACATCCGTGTCCGGTAGACCGGCGGAAGTATAACACCGCTCCGCCTACCGTCCGAGCACGCCGGCTGTGTATTCGCTCCAGCGGAGGAGAAGCAGGAAGTAGATGCCGGTCATCGCCCACGTCGCCAGTTCGCATCGTTTTGTCCGGCGGGCCTGCCAGAGTGCGATCGTCGCGATCGCCATGCAGACGATCTTGAAGACCACCAGCGATGTGGTGGCATTGCGGGCCAGCATAAGGCCGGCGAGCGGGTTCAGTTCGAGAAACGCCGTGTTGTGGTGCGCCCATAGCGTCAGCCACAGGTCGCCCAGTCCGATGATCCACAATACGACCAGCAGTTCGGCGATCCTTCGCTGGCGCGACCATCGCGCGGGAGCGGCAGCAGACAGTGCAATCGGCATGACGTGGCCTCCGTGCTCGACTCATCGAGTGTTCAAGGCGGTCAGCGCGGCGGATGTGCGTTCCAGGCCTCTACGGCAAACCTCGTGCCGAGACGTCAAATCAGTCCCATGGATCCCCATTGATAGTGAATCTCAGAACACGGCCATCGTCATCATGTTTCCAATCGCGAGGAAATTATTCCAATGTTCTGAAGAACATTGGAATAGAGGGATGCTGGATTTTTCGGTGATTTCTGCCTCGGTTTCGCGAAGGTGATCGGACGTAGCGGGCCGGGTAGAAGAAGAGGGGGGGGAAGGTTAGCGAGGGCGGAGGGCGAGGATGAGTTCGATTTCGCCGGAGGGGCGCGTGAGGGCGGAGGCGATCTCGGAGACGCTTTTTCCGGTGTCGGCCAGCGCGTAGACCTCGGCGTGGCGGGGGTCGATGTCGCTCAGGGGCGCGGCAGGTTCGAGGTCGCGTGCTTCAAACGTGGGCGGGGCGTCCGGCGTGGCCGGCGTTGTGGGTGTTGTCGTCGGGGGGGGCATTGCGGACGGCTCATTTTGCGCCAATTGCCGGAGTTGGGCGATGCGTTCGTCGGCGTCGCGGATCAACAGTTCGAGCTTGGCAGCGCGGCTGTCGAGCTGGGCGGACATCTGCCGCGTCATCTCGGAGAGTTCGACCAGCAGGCTTTCCATCTGTCGTTCGACGGTACGATGCTGCGACAACCGGCCCATGGGCGCGGCCGGGCGGTCCATGGGGTCTTTCTTTCGCTTCATGAACGGACGGACGACGATATAGATGATCAGGAACGTCGCCACGCCAATGATGACGTAGAGGGCGTTCTTGTCGTTGAGATTCGGCGCCTGCAGTAGGACGTTCATCACTGGCCCTCCTTTCTGGTGGCGGTGAGGACGCGCGGGTTGCCGGCGTGGTCGCGCAGGACGCGGGCGTCGGCGAACGCATCATAACCGGCGATCATCTCCATTGCCGTGTCGTGCTGGTCGAAGGCGATCTCCAACAGCACGCGCCCTCCGGGCCGAAGCCGATCGGCGGTGGCGCCGGCGAGGATTCGGCGGTGTGGGTCGAGTCCGTCGGGCCCGCCGTGAAGGGCGAGGTGGGGCTCGTAGTCGCGAACGTTGCGCGGCAGGCCGGGCATCTGGTCGCTGGCGATGTAAGGCGGATTCGCGGTGATGATGTCGAAGGCGGTCTTGTCGACGTGCTGGTCGAGCGCGGCGTACAGGTCGCCTTCCAGCAGCGTGACGCGATCGGCCAGCTGATGCTTCTCCACGTTCTGCTTCGCGACGACCAGCGCGTCGGGGCTTATGTCGGTCGCGATGACCTGCGACGATTTGGCGTGGAACGCGATGGCGACCGCGATCGCGCCGCTGCCGGTGCACAGATCGAGGATTCGGGGCGTTTCGAATCCGGGGGTGTGGCGCATCAGCGTCATCACCTGTTCGACGAGCGTCTCCGTGTCCGGCCGCGGGATGAGGACTGCGGGGGAGACGTCGAACTCGAGGTTGAAAAAGTGCGCCCGTCGGGTGAGGTAGGCGATGGGCTCTTCTTCGCCGGCCCGCTTGACGAGATCCCGCAGCTGCGACAATTCGGGCTCGGTGAGCGGCTGCTGATAGTTGGTGTAGAGCTTGATCCGCGGAAGTCCGAGAACGTGCGACAGCACCAACTCCGCCGAAAGGCGGGGGGAATCGAGCTTTTTGCGATCGAAATAGCCTCGCGTCCAGGTGAGCACGCGTTCGACCGTCCATGGTCCATCGGATTGCGCCATTGCGCTGCAAAGTATATTTCCTAAGCAGGTTTTGCGACAGCGAAAGGGGCGCGCGCAGTTCCGAGGCATCGTTCTCGGACGGTTGCCACATCCGTGAGCTTTTTGCCTAAAACTACTGCTGTTCGCGCTAAGTGATGTCCCTTGGGCATCCGATAGACACATCGGAACCAGTCGATGATTGAGACATTGAGGAAACGCAGATGGGATCAGTAGACAACGCGATCGACATTCAGTCCGTCCTGACTGGAGGGGCGCTGCGGACGTACTTTCAGCCGATCGTGTCGGTCCGGCGGAAGACCGTGATGGGCGTGGAATCGCTCGTCCGCGGCGTGGATCTGGCCAGCGGCCAGATCATCTCGCCGAAACAGCTCTTCGAATGCGCCACGGCGCAGGGCCTGCTTCACTCGCTTGACCGATCGGCTCGCAACCAGGCGCTGAAAGTCTTCGCCTCGCGCGGGTTCAGCGATACCCTGCTGTTGTTCCTCAACATCGATCTTGATGCGATCAGCACGGATCGGCGCGTGGATGAGTTCATCGACCTTGTCGGAGCGCTGAACATCCCGCCGTCGTCGATCGTCCTGGAACTGGTCGAAAGCCAGTTCGACGCCCACGAACGTCTGAATCGCCTGGTGTCGCGGCTGCGCGAACACGGCATGCTCATCGCGGTAGACGACGTAGGATCGGGCCACAGCAACCTCGAGCGCATCTCGCTTATCCGGCCTGACATCCTCAAGATCGATCGGTCGTTGTGCAGCAAGCTGGGCGTGGATCACTGTACGGAGGAGGTCTTCTCCGCGCTGGTGAACCTCGGCCGGCGGATCGGGTCGCTGGTGGTGGCGGAGGGGATCGAAACGCATAAGCAGGCGGTCGTGGCATTGGAACGCGGGGCCGATCTGTTGCAGGGCTACCTCATCCACCCGCCGCAGCCGGCGAACGACCTGGACATCGATCACGCCCTCAGCGCCGCCAACACCGTGGCGGGCCACTTCCGCCAGCACATGGTGACGTCGATCAACCACAACAAGATCGAACGCCGGATGAACAACATCCTGCTCGACTCGATGCTCAGCGAACTGGCGATCGTGGAGATGCCGTCTTTTTCGGCGACCATCTCGCGCGTGGTTCGCAGCCATCCGGACATCGAGTGCGTGTACGTACTCGACCATCGCGGTGTGCAGGTGACCGAAACCCTCTTCAACGTCCACGAGGCCCCGCCGACGGGCCAGATGTTTCGGCCGGCGGAGAAGGGGACGGATCACTCGCTCAAAACGTACTACCACGAAC
This sequence comes from Phycisphaerae bacterium, assembly GCA_037189665.1. Lineage (GTDB taxonomy): Bacteria > Planctomycetota > Phycisphaerae > Tepidisphaerales > Tepidisphaeraceae > BPJO01. Next base: position 10,029 of record JBBCIV010000175.1, read on the forward strand.
TGCTCGACAACGAGAACAACCGTCTCGTCACCGAGCCCTACGTATCGCTGGCCAGCGGGCACCTTTGCCGCACCATCTCCGCGGCGTTCCGCGACGGCAGCAACGAACGCATGTATGTGTTGTGCATCGACGTGAAGGCGTCGTAAGCCCGTCTTCCCACTACGGCTTTGGATAGACCGCCCCGAGCACCACCGGCCGGCTTGCGCCGGTGACGGAGAGCACGTTCGCCGGCACGCGGTCGAGCGTTGCGGCACCGAGGATGGCGAACGCCATCGCCTCGCGGGCTTGCGCGGGTACGCCGAGCGATTCGGTGGTGGCATAGCGGATTTCCGACAAATCCTGTGTGAGATGGGCCACGATTGCCCGGTTTCGTGTTCCCCCGCCCGCGGCGATGATGGCGTCTGGTGCGTAGGGGGCGATCGCCTCGCGGATGCTGCGGCCCACCCACATCGCGACGGTGGCGAGCGGGTGGAGGACGGGCGCCTGAAGCGATTGCCAGATCGCCAGCATTGCCGGCCCGTCGGTGGACTTGGGCGGCGGCTGGCGAAAATAAGGGTGCTGGAGGAGTTGATCACAGGCGTCGCGGCTGGGCGTGCCCTGCATGGCGTGAAGGCCATCGGGATCGACGCCGCCCTGATCGCGCATCAGCCAGTCGGAGATGCAATTGCCCGGGCCGGTGTCGAAGCCGATCACCTCGTCGATCGAGCATCCCCTGGGCAGGATCGTCACGTTGGCGATGCCCCCAATATTGAGAAGCACGCGATTTTCGGTCTCCGACCGGAACAGGATGTAGTCGGCGAACGGGACCAGCGGCGCTCCCTGCCCGCCGGCGGCGCAATCGGCCCGGCGGAAATCGGCGACGACGTCGATGCCCGTCTCCACCGCGATCAGCGCCGGGTCGATCCACTGGATCGTCAGCGGCGGGGCGTGGAACAGCGTCTGGCCGTGCACCGATGCGGCGCTCACCTGATCGGGCGCGATGCCCGATTTCGTCAAAAGTTTGCGAATTGCGTCAACATACGCCACCGAAATATCCCGGCCGAGTTGGGCCAGATCGCTGAGCGAGGCAGATTCGCTGCTTCGCACCCGCAAAATCCGCTCGCGTAGCGGTCGGCCAAACGCGCATTCAATGAAATGCACGAGTGTTACGCGCATCGCCAGTCCGACGCCCGAAATGCGCACCAAGGCGGCGTCCACGCCGTCGGCACTGGTCCCGGACATCACTCCGATGATCAGCCGGTCGTTCATAAATTGAATGTTACCCTGCGATCAAACTTGGCCTAGCGTCGTGCCGACGTATAATCAAAAGGTGAGGTATTGTTCGTATGGCCGATCAAGAAAAAACACCCGAGATCCCGCAGGCCGCGACCGCGGTTAAGCAGAAGCCGAAACGCACGCCGCCCAAGCCGCTGCCGTTGTGGAAGGTGCTGCTACACAACGACGACAAGAACGCCATGGGTTTCGTTATCCTGTCGATCGTTGAACTCACCCCGCTTAACGAGCAGGACGCGGCCAATCGGACGAAGGAAGCCAACGATACCGGCGTATCGCTCCTGTTGGTCACGCACAAGGAGCGCGCCGAGCTGTATCAAGAGCAGTTCCAGTCCAAGGGCCTGACCGTCACGATCGAGCCGGCGGAATAACCGCGCGGCGCACACAATCGCGTGCCACATCGAATCAACGCGGCGAGAAAGCCCACAGCACGGCTGTGGGCTTTTCCATATGGCAAATAGTGAGTTCGATTTTATCGACTGGGTTCGCGCTCAACAGCGCCCGGGCGGACACGTCGTCCTTCCGGCCGCCGACGATCTGGCGATCCTGAAGTTCGACCCGGGCGACCTCGTGCTGTGCGGCATTGATCAGGTGCTCGACGGCGTGCACTTCGATTCCGCCCGGCACGCTCCCGAACTCATCGGCCGCAAGGTGATGAATCGGAACCTGTCCGATTGCGCCGCCATGGCCTGCCTTCCCGCGGCGGCGGTGATGAGCATCGCGTTGCCGAAGGGGACGAGCGACGACTTCGCCAAACAGCTTTACCTCGGCATGAAGTCCGCCGGCGAGGCGTTCGATTGCCCGATCGTCGGCGGCGACACGGGCGCGTGGGATCAGAAGCTCGCGATCAGCGTCTCGATCCTCGGCCGCAGCGCGGGGGTCACGCCAGTGCGACGTGATGGCGCCAAACCCGGAGACGCGATCTACGTCACCGGCCCGCTGGGCGGGAGCATTCTCGGGCGACATCTCACGTTCGTTCCGCGCGTGAACGAGGCGCGGTCGCTGGTGACGCGTCATCGCGTTTCGGCGATGATCGACCTGTCCGACGGTTTGTCGCGCGACCTGGCGCACGTCTGCCGCGAAAGCCGCGTTGGAGCTGTGCTGGATGGATCGCTCATCCCCATTCACGACGACGCCCGCCATCTGCCCGGAGACGCGCTCGATCACGCTTTGAGCGACGGCGAAGATCACGAGCTTTGTTTCACCGGCGAGCCGGGGATTGCCGATGCGGTTCGCGTGGGAACAGTGGTGGCGGAGGCCGGCGTTTGGATCGACCGCGATGGCGCTCGTCTGCCGCTGGCGGCGGCGGGGTTTGAGCATCGGTTCTGAGGCATGGTTTACCACTCCCACAATGTCGACGACACCGAACGCATCGCCGGCGACCTGGCGCGAACGCTGCGCGGCGGGGAATGCATCGCGCTGAACGGCGACTTGGGGGCAGGCAAAACCCAGTTCACCCGCGGTCTTGTCAAAGCCCTCGGCGGCGACGGCAGGAGCGTTGCGAGTCCCACGTTCGTACTGCTGCACGTTTATCCGACTGCCACCCTCGCCGTCTATCATCTGGATGCCTACCGTGTTCACGGTATTGAAGAGTTCGAGCAGATCGGCTTTGAAGAACTGCTTGACCAGGGCGGCGTAGTGGTCGTGGAATGGCCGTCGCGAGTGGCAGAACTTATTCCCCGCGTTCACATCGATGTCACGTTGGAGGCGACGTCGGAAAACGATCGCACGATTACGATCCAAGCCGAATAAAGCCCGCCGCAAGCGGCGACGCTAAACATGGACTGTCGAATCGGCTAGAATGCGGGAGTGAAACCCAAGACTCTCATCCTTCGCACTGCAGGCACGAATTGTGATTCGGAGACGTCCCACGCGTTTGAATTGAGCGGGGCGGTGGTCGAGCGGGTGCACCTGAACCGGCTGATCGAGAACCCGTCGCTGATCAACGATTATCAGCTGATGGCGGTCCCCGGCGGCTTCAGCTACGGCGACGACATCGCGGCGGGGCGCATCCTGGCGAACCAGATCATGCACCATTTGCGCGATGCGTTTCGCACGTTTGTCGATGCAGGTAAACCCATCATTGGCATTTGCAATGGGTTTCAGGTGTTGGTGAAGACGGACCTGCTTCCTGGCCCGACTGCCGGCGCGACGGGCCAGACCGCCACCCTTACCCACAACGACTCCGGCCGGTTCACCTGCAAGTGGGTGGAGCTGAAGCCCGTGAGCAGGAAGTGTGTTTGGACGCAGGACCTCGCGCCGCTCGAACTTCCGATCGCCCACGGCGAAGGCAAGTTCGTCCCCGCCAATGAGGCCGTCCGCAAGGCGCTCCACGACAACGATCAGATCGCGCTGGTTTACTCCGGTGAGAACCCCAACGGCTCAACCGATGCCATCGCTGGCGTATGCGATGCGTCGGGGCTGGTCTTCGGCCTGATGCCGCACCCGGAACGCCACGTGCGCGCCGATCAACACCCCGCATGGGCACGCAACGCTCGCGGCCACGTCGAAGGCCAGGGACTGAAGGTTTTCCGCAACGCGGTGGCGTATGCGGAGCAATCGCTTGGCGCCGGCGTGTAAGACCGGTCCTGCTGAATCGTTTGCCTGAACACCTGTCCGGGCGAATCCGGGCGACGCATGCGTCGCCCCGTATTCGCACGCGGGCGCTCGCAACCGCAATCAGGCGGCTTTCTTGTAGCAGACGGCGCGGTAACAGGCCGATTCGAGTTGCTGCAACTGCATGACGCAGTCCGCGATTGACGGCGATGCGTCGAGGCATTGCACGGTATCGCGAGCCAGATCGCTGAGGACCGCGAAGCCGAACCCCGTCCCGGTGCCCCGGATCGTTTGGCAGGCTTGTCGCGCCGCCTCGGCGTTCTTCGTTTCGATCGCCTTGCGCAGCTCGCGGGCCAGGTTGTGCAGCCGGCCGACGTATTGCTCGACGAGGTGGGCGAGATCGGCATTGCTGTTCAGCGTGCTGACGATCGGCTCGGCGGTGGTCGAGCCCGCGTTGAGCCACGCGGCCAGCAAGGACGCGAGCTTGCCGGCATCGAACGGCTTGCTGAGCACCGCCGTCGCGCCGGCGTCGGTGGCCCTCTTCACGCGGTCGGAGTTGGTCTCGGCGGTGACGAGGCCGATCGGGCCGGCGTAGCCGGCCTCGCGGAACATCGCGATCGCCTTCTCGCCGCCCACGCCTTCCATCAAGAGGTCGCACAGCACGCAGCCGATGGGCTCGCCCTTGAGGTGTTTGAGCGCCTCGTTCACATTGCTGACGCTGATCAGCTTGATCTGCGTGCCTTTCAGGAAATGGGCGACGAGCATACGCTCGATTTCCTGGTCGTCCAGATGCAGAACGGTGCCCTCCAGGCGCGAGCGGTCGACCGACGAGCCGTCGTCGAGATCGCCCCATTCGGACGGGTCAAGGTAAAGCTTCGGCAGGATTTTATGATCGAACCGCACGCCGATGAGGTGGAACTGCTTGTCCACCAGCGCGCAGTGTTGAACGGTGCCGCGGATCAGGTCGTCCAGGCCAACGCGGCGGTGCAGGACGATCTCGACCTTCGTGTTGCGGTGCAGAAATCCGTGATACAGGAACGACACTCCGCCCGCCGACAGGTTACGCGTGCCGACAAAGCTCGCGCTCATGCTTCCGCCGGGGTGGTAGATGCGCACCGCGATGTCGTTCTTGCGATAGGCGATGCGCGGGACGCTGCGTTTGTTCTTGGACGGGTTGTTGATTTCCATCGCGTCCAGGCGATCCAGCATGGCCTCACGCTCGGCATCGGAAATGCGGGCGGGTCGAGTCGCGTCTCTCGGGGATCCGTTCATGCGTAGCTACCGTTCAACCCTTGTTTCGGCACGAAACCGCCGGAACTTTATGGGCCACCTGCGTGGATGCATTCCCGGCGTACACGTGCTACTTCTTCTTTCGTCACTCTGGTTCAGTGGAGTGAGAACCAGCGGGGAAACCCTCCCTTATGGCGGAGGGTCGATATGTTCGCGTCCGCAATAACGTAGGCGTGCACGCGCCGCGAGATGGCAAGAGTGGTATTTTTGAAGGGGTTATCGGGACGCGGACAGGGCGGAGCTAAATCGATCGGCGCGGCGTGGCCGATGTCGAAAGCGTGACCGTTCGGCTGGCCTCGACGTTTTGCGTGCCAACACCGCCATCCTGAAAGCGGATGGTCATCGTGATGGTCGCCCGCGACAGCAGGTCGAATCCGCCGCCGGTCTTGATGCTGGTGGTGGAGCGGACGGGCTTCATGCCGATGTTGAACGCCGTGACGCCGCGCAGCAGAACGTGGTCGGTGTCGTTTTCTCGGATGATGAGTTGGCCGGCCTCGGAATCGTAGCGGAAGGCGAGTTCTTCGCCGTGTTCGTCGAACAGCGCGATGCCGGTGTCGGTCACGGTCTGGCCCTCAGAAAAATCCTCGGCCAGCGCTTCGGTGATCGGCGAGTGCTCGGTGCTCGTGCGGATGTACGTGCTCAGGCGGTGTAACGCCAGACGAGCGCGGTGCATGCTGTCAGATTGAACCTGGTTGATCGAGTACGCCTTGAGCGACGCATCGATCGCCACCGCCGCCGCCGTCAGCAGGCCGGCGGTGATGGCGATGCAGACCAGCAGTTCCGCCAGTCCCACGCCGCGGCGACGAACGGAACGAGTACGGGAACGGGTTCTTCGGGCGTTCACTGTCCCTCCCTGTAGGTCGTAGGGTCGGCGGTGATATCGATTGCGACGTTGATGCCGTCCGGCAGCGCCCGGTTTGGGTTGTACCGGATGTTGAGTCGGCCGAAGCCGCCTTCGGGGAGCGCCGAGGGATTGGTATCGCCGTCGCTGGGGCCGAAGTAGCCGAGCGTGGTATTCCCGGCGCCGTCGCCGGTGACGATGATCGACCCATCGACGATGCTCGTCCCGCGGATGTCGATGTTGCCCGCCACCACCACGCCCACCAGCGTGCTTGGCGCGGCGTCGGGGTTGGTGAACGAGCCCATTTCGATGTTCACCTGCGGACTGACGATGGTGGCGGTCTGGTCCACCTGGTTGTCGAAGAGCGTGGCGCCGGTGAACTCCCACGAGTTGGCGAAGTGCGTGTACGCCGTGGAATAGTTGCCCGCAAGCGGGCCGTTGAACGTGCAGTTGTTGAAGCGAAGGTTGTTGCCGTTCTTCGAGCCCTGCGTGACCGACTGGCCGCTCGACGGCGTGCCGGTGGGAATCAGGATTTTGTCCTTGGAGAAGTTGTCGCCGCTGATCTTGCGCTGGGCCCAGTTCATGCCTTCGGTCGAACTGGTGGTGACACTGCCGCCGGACGTCTTGATGTCGCGCTCGCCCTCGACGAACGTCACCCCGTCGAAGGTGCAGTTGTCGAACAGGGCGTTGAGGCCCTTCGGAATCACGACGTTTCGTAGCGTCATGTTTTTGAAGACCGGCCGGCGGTACGTTGCCTGGTAGCTGACCGAGCCGTACGGCGTGCGTTCCTGCGACGTGCCGCCGTTGGCGTCGGCGAGGGCGAGGGTCTTGTTGGCGATGAGCGTGGCGTTCTTGATCGTCGCGCCGGCGTTGGTGCCGCTGCGGGTGCGGAAGTTGTTTGCGGCTTCCTCGAAGTTGGCGGGCGACAAGTCGATCAGGTCGGTGCTGCTGGCGCTGAATTTCACGGGCGGCACGCCTGGGGTGTTCGGCACGACGGGACCGACGATCATATCGTGGATCGTCTTGTTCGAGCCCAGGTTGCTTTGCCAGGCGGCGGCGCTGGTCATCATGACAAGCTGGCCGCGAATCTTGGCGTAGGCGTCGTTGGCATCGATCTTGCCATCGTCGAGGCCCAGCCGTTCCACGTCGCCTGCGAACAGGGGACCGCCGAGCGAGTCGATCGCCTTGAAGAGGTTTTCGTCGTAGAGCTTGCCGTTGTTGGGATTGGTGAACTCGCTGCGGGAGACGGCGCGGTCGCCGTCGTTGTCGTAATGCTCGATGAAGATGTCGAGTTCGTCGAGATAGCCGTTGCGGTCGTAGTCGGCGAAGCCGGCGCTGGCGGCGGCGTTGTATCTCTCGGTTTCGTTGACGCTGATGATGCCGTCGTAGTCGGCGTTCTGCGATTCGAGCAGGTTTTGCCAGGTCGAAATTCGGCTTGCGAGGGTCGAGTTCAGGTGCGTGAAGTCGGACAGCGAGAGGATCGGCGGATATTTGCTTGCGGTCCCCATCGCCACCGGGCCCTCGACGATCGTGTTGCGGCCGAGTTGGATCGGCACTTTGCCGACGATGGCGAAGCGGATCTTCTTATCGATCTGGAAGCTCATCGACACCGACCGCTCTGCCGTTCCATAGCGGCCGGTGCTGGTGACGTTGAGAATGCGGGCGTCGGCCGGGTCTTGTTCGATAGAAAGCGAGAACGTCTGCCCGTCGGCGAGCGTGATGTTGGACGAACTGACGGAAGTGGACGTGGTGGTCGTCGTGCGCTCGGCGGGGAGCGAAAGCGTGTTGAAGTCGGCGACGATCGCCGAGCGGATCGACGGCCAGAGCGATTGCGCCACCGACTCGGTGATCACGCCCGCGGTCGTCTTCGGACGCGACATGCGGTTGAACCGCCACTGCAGCCACTGCATCCCGCTTTCTGCCGATGCCCGGGCGCGGGTGACGTCAGACAGATTTCTCGCCGACTGCACGTTCGTCTGGGTCATCGCGTACATGCCGACGGTGAGCGTGGTGGCGATCATCAGGAACAACATCGCCAGGACTGCCGTCGCGCCGCGCCGTCGCTGGTTGCCGCGCTTCGGAGGAAGCGAGGCGGGCGAATCGCGGAACGGTGGCCGGAAGTCGCTGAATGCGTTCATGACGTTGCCTCACTGATTCATCTTCAGCCAGGAGTAGGAGTAGACGGTTTCGACAGGCGCGCCTTCGTTCGCCTGGAAGGCGACGGTGACGCGCACCCGCACCGCATTCCCAGCCGTTCCCGATGCGGATGGCCGGGCGGGGTTGGCGGGGGTGACGGTGATAACCTGGGAGTATTGCTCCAGCCCCGCAATCGGCATCCGCCCGGCGTCGATCGGCGGGTTGAAGGTCTGGCCGTGGAAGTCGTCAACGTCGTCGTAGGTGGCGAGCGTCTCGCCGCTTTCGGCGCCGAACGTTGCCGAAAGCGGGTTCGGATCGGTGAACGGCAGCGAGATGAGCATCTCCTGCACGTGTTCCGCCAGCATCATCGCGACCGTGGTGCTGGCGGCGACCTTGTTCTGCCGCGTGCACGCCGCGAACAGCTCGATCACCGACGCGAAGGCGATCCCGATGATCGCCGTCGTCATCGCCGCTTCGATCAGCGTAAAGCCCCGAGTTTGACGTTTGCGGACACGCATGACTCTATCTGATGTCCGATACAAATCACCGGCCGACAAGGGAAAAGAGGGAATCGGGACCGGAGGCAGGCAAGCCCTGCTACTTCGCCATGATCGACGACAGTTTGAAGATCGGCAGGATGATGCTCATCGCGATGAAGCCGACGACCGAACCCATGAGCACGATCATGAGCGGCTCGATCATGGCCGTCACCGACTTGATGACGCTCTTGAGCTCACGCGAGTAAAACTCGCTGACCTCGTCGAGCACTTCGCCGAGCTTGCCGGACTCTTCGCCGGCCCCGATCATCTGTACGACCGATCGCGGCAAGAGCGGCGAGCTTTGCAGCGGGGCGGCGATCTTCTTGCCCTGCTTGACCGACGCAAACACGTTCTTCCACAGCCGCCGGTACAGCGCGTTGCCGCTGATCTCAGCGGTGATGGCGATGGTGTCGAGCATGGGCACGCCGGCGTTGATCAACTGGCCCATCGTGTGCAGCGAGCGACTGATGTACAGCGCGCGGAACAGCTTCTTGAACAGCGGGATCGATAGTTTGAGACGGTCGAACGTGAGTTTGCCCCACTCGGTTTTCAGCAGCAGGTACAGTCCCCATACCGCGGCGATCGCGCCGATGAGCAGCACCCACCAGTAGTTGACCATGAAATTGCTGGCCGCCAGCAGGAACTTGGTCGGCAGCGGCAGGGCGTGTTCCTTGCCCTGGAAGATCGTCATGAAGCGCGGCAGCACCCACGTGAGCAGGAAGATCGTCGTGAAGACCGCCAGCCCGCCGATGATGCCGGGGTAGATCATCGCGCCGCGCACCATCGAGACGGTCTCGATCTGCTGCGCCAGGTAACCCGCGATGCGCTCCAGCATGCGCGAAAGTCCGCCGGTCATCTCCGACGCCTTCACCATGTTGATGTAGAGCATGCCGAACGTCTTCGGGTAGCGGGCCAGCGCCTCGGAGAACTGCTTGCCCGATTCGACGTCCTTCTTGATTTGCACGAGCATCATCTTCATCTTCGGGTGCTCGACCTGCTCGCTGATGCCCTCGATCGCGGCGCGCAACGAGATGCCCGCCTTGATCATGACCGCCAGTTGCGAGGTGAAGTTCTGCACTTCCTTGGCGCCCGGCCCGAGCGAAAGGGAGAAGCTGCGTCCCTTGCGCGACGCGCGGTCGTCCGCCGGCTGAAGCGCGAGGATAAATTTTCCGGCGGCGCGAAGCTGGGCGGACGCCTCGGCCAGTGTGCCGGCGGCCACCAGCCCGGTGATCACCTTGCCGGTCTGATCCTTCGCTTCGTATCGGTAACTCGGCATGACGCGTGTTTCCCTTACCTCAGGCGGCCAGCGACCGTTCCAGCTTCTCCGGATGCGCCGCCTGGGCGATCGCGTCGTCGCGGGAGATGTACCCGTTCACGAACAACTGCTTGATGCTGTCGTCCAACGTCTGCATGCCGATCGCCCGGCTCGTGCTGATGATGTTCGGGATCTCGAAAATGCGGTTCTCACGCACGCAGTTTCGCACCGCCGGCGTGCATAGCATGATCTCCACCGCCGGCACCATGCCCGGCTGGTCGACGCGCTTGAACAGCGTCTGGCTGATCACCGCCTGAAGCGTGTTGGCGAGCATCGAGCGGATCTGGTTCTGCTGGTCGCTGGGGTAAATATCGATGATACGTTCGATCGTCTGGGGCGCGTTCACGGTGTGCAGCGTGCTGAACACCAGGTGGCCGGTTTCGGCGGCGGTGATGGCGGCGCTGGTGGTCTCGAGGTCGCGCATTTCGCCCACGAGGATCACGTCCGGGTCCTGACGCAGGGCGTGGCGCAGGCCGCTTTCAAAGCTGGGCACGTCCGATCCGACTTCGCGCTGCTCGATGGCGCTCTTGGCGGAGTGGAACGCGTACTCGATCGGATCTTCGAGGGTGATGATGTGCCCCGGCTCGCGCCGGTTGATCGAGTCGATCATGGCGGCAAGCGTCGTCGATTTACCCGAGCCGGTCGGCCCTGTCACCAGGATCAGCCCGCGGGGGAGATACGTCAGCCGCGACACGATCTCGGGCAGGAATAGCTCCTCGATCTTGCGGACCTTGTCGTTGATCGTACGAATGCTGATCGCGATCGTGCCGCGCTGGTAGTGCGCGTTCACGCGGAAGCGACCGAGGCCGGGGATTTCGTAGGAGAAGTCGCTGTCGCGCAGCTTGTTGAAATCTTCCCAGCGGTGTTCTTCCTTCAGCATCTCCTTCAGCAGCCGGTGTGCTCCCTCGGCCGTCACGATGGGGAAGTCGCTGTTCTGCACGACCGTGTGCACGCGAAACAGCGGCGGGGCGCCGACGTTGATGTGTACGTCGGAAGCCTTCATCGAAACGGCGTTACGAAGGATATCGTTAATCATACGGCGTTTTCCGTCACTCTGAGTACTTCATCGACCGTTGTGAGGCCGTTCATTGCTTTCGTGAAGCCGTCTTCCCGCAAAGTCACCAGGCCCATTTCGCGGCACAGCTTTCGCAATTGGTTTACGTCCGGATTTCGGGTGACGATGTCCCGCATGCCGTCATCCATCACCATCATCTCGTAAATGCCCAGTCGTCCGGCGTAGCCCGTCTTGCGGCAGCGGTCGCAACCCTTGCCCTTCCAGATTTTCTCGGACGGAAAGCCCTGCAACTGAAGGAACTCTTTCACTTCTTCGCTCGGATCGATCTGTTCCTTGCAGTGCGGGCAGATTTTTCGGACCAGCCGCTGCGCCAGCACCGCGTTGAGCGCCGCCGAGATGAGGTAGGGCTCGACGCCGACGTTGATCAGCCGCGTGACCGAGGACGGGGCATCGTTCGTGTGTAGCGTGCTGAGCACCAGGTGACCCGTGAGCGCCGCCTGCACCGCGATGGCGGCCGTCTCCTGATCGCGAATTTCGCCGAGCATGACGACGTCGGGGTCCTGTCGCAGCAGGGCCTTGAGCGCGCGGGCGAAGGTCATGCCGATCTTGTCGTGCGTCTGCGTCTGGTTGACGCTGGCCAGGTGGTATTCGACCGGGTCTTCGACGGTGCTGATGTTCAGCTTCTGCGCGTCCATCTGGCGCAGCGACGAGTAAAGCGTGGTCGTCTTACCCGAACCCGTCGGCCCGGTGACCAGCAGGATGCCGTGCGGCTGATCGATCTGGTTTTTCCAGATCGTCAGGGCGTTCTGGCTGAAGCCGAGGTCGTCGAGCTTCACGTTGATGGAGCGGTTGTCGAGGATGCGCATCACGACCTTCTCGCCGGAGACGGTCGGGAGCGTGCTCATGCGGAGGTCGACCTTGCGGTCCTGAATGACGGCGCGGATACGGCCGTCCTGTGGGAGGCGGCGCTCGGAGATGTCGAGGTTCGCCATGATCTTCAGGCGGCTGGTGATGGCGGCGCCCATGGTGTGGGGCGGGTTCATCGCCTCGAACAGGACGCCGTCGATGCGGTAGCGGACCTTGAGCGCCTTCTCCTTCGGCTCGATGTGAATGTCGCTGGCGCCCTGCTTGATCGCATCGTGGATGACGTAGTTCACGAAGCGGATGACGGGCGATTCGGAGCCGGCCTTTTCAAGGTCGGTGACGTCCTCGGTCACCGTTTCCTTGACGAGCTGGACGTCGTCTTCCGCCATGTCCTTGATGATCTCGTCCACGCGGATATCGCTGTCGCCGGCCGCGATCTGTTCCACCACGCGGGTGATGTCGCTGGGCAGGGTGACGATGATCTTCAGCTCGCGCTTGAGCTTCCGCTTGATCTCATCGACCAGGAAGACGTTCGTCGGCTCCGTGATCGCCACGACGACGGCCGCGCCTTCGATGCGGACGGGGAGCACGAGGTGCTGGCGGATATATTCGACCGGCAGCAGGTCGAACGCCTCCTGTTCGATCTTGGATTTATCGAGCGTTTCAAATGTCAGGCCAAGCGTTTGCGCCTGGGCGCTGAGGATCTGCTGCTCGGTCGCCGCCGACATGGTCAGCAGGATCTGGGCGATGGTTTTGCCGGGCGTCTGCCGTTGGACGTTGCGGGCCTGGAGGAGTTGTTCTTCCGAGACCTGGCCGCGTTCGAGGAGCAGTTGCTCGACCGTCTTGATGGCCGACTGCGTGGGCGGGGCCCAGAGCTGTTCGACGGGCTCGAAGCCGTCGTCCACCTCGTGAACGGGCGCGGCAGCGGTGGCGGTGTTGGCCTGGCGTTTTCCAAACATCAGTTCTTCGCCTTCAGTTCGAACCGGAATCCGCCCGTGCGGACGATGACGCTGGCGGGATTGACGCGCTCGACGACGAAATCGTCGAACTCCGCACCTTCAGGGCGGAACCGTCCGTCGATCATGCAGGAGCGGGTGACCTCGCCATACATGATCGATTGAAGCTTGAGCGCCCCGACGCGCTTGAGCGCCTCGTTCAGCCGGGCCTGGCGCTGCGCGTCCTCGTTCTGCTCGGCCGGCTTGACGTCGCTCTTGTTATCGCTGAAGGGGTTACGCTGCAGGTCTTCCAGCGGCACCTGCGCGGCGGCGGGGAAGGCGCGGAACTGGGCGACGAGCTTGTCGGTGTCGTTGAGGTTGGCCTGCATGGAGGCGAGGTTTTTCTTGCCATCGCCAAGAAAGCTGTTGACCGCCTTGGTGGCATCGCTGGCGGACGCGGTGGCGGGACCGGTGCGGAAGTGCATCAACGCCAACCCCCCCAGCGCTGCGGCGAACAGCACGCCCAACACGATCGTGCCCCGCGACGGCCGTTTGCTCGACGAGTCGTCCAGCTCGCTGCTCAGCACGTCGGCCGCCTCCGGGACGACGGGATCATTGGATTCGTGCTCGTTCATGGTGAGTTTTCTCCGTCGTGCGCGCGTTACTGTGCCGATGCCACCGATGTGCCGGCGGGGTCGAAGAAGATGCTCATCTTCATGACCGCCTGCATCTGCCCGTCCTGGTTATCGATGCGGGTTAGCTTCATGTCGGTAATCTTGATGATGCGTTCGAGTCGCTCGATGTCGCGCAAGAACGCGTAGTAGCCGAAGAAGTTGCCGCTCAGCGTCAGCTCGATCTGCCGCTCGCGGAAGTTCGGGCCGGCCGTCACCTTCGGGTTTGGCTTGAAGCTCTTGCTGTACAGCTTGTGTCGTTCCACCAGCGCCGTGACGTGATTGAGGATGCTGTCGACCTCCTGCTCCTCGGGCAGCTTCTTCTCGAAGATGTTGATCGCCTGCTCCAGCTTCTGGAGGCGTTGTGACATGTCGTCGATGTCGCGCGAAGCGCGGGCGAGGTCGGCGAGGCGCTGTTGCTTGACGGTGATCTCGGTCTCGTAGGCCTGTCGCTTCTCCTGCATTCGCTTGAAGCCGAAGAAGTACGAGGCCAGCAGAAGGCCGATCATGAGCTTGAAAAAGATGATTTCGCGGAGGCCGAATTTCATTCCTGCACCTTGGTAATGGCGGTCGGGGCGGCGTTGGCGGCGGGCCGGATGTCGGCGGTAGAGCTGAGCTGCATTTCGAGGTTGAATTTGCGAAGCGATCCCTCGGTGCGCTCCAGTTGAGCGCTCAGCAGCAGGTTGACGTCGACGAACAGGCCCGACTCATTCAGGTTGCCGACGAACTGGGCCACCTGCGCGTCGTTCGCGGCGATGCCGGTGAGCCTGATCGTCGAGTCGAATAGCTCCGGCGGCGGGGGGAGCTCGATTTCCTTGGCGCCCTTACCTTTGCTGGAGGCCTTCTTCTTGGCGAAAGCGGTCTTCTTGTCGGCCGTAGAGGCGGCGGAGGTGACGCGCTTTTTGCGGGTCAGGTCCATATCCTGAAGCGACACGCCGGTAGGCAGCTTGTTGGTGATCTCGGCGAGCATGTACGAGCGGGGGACGCGGTCAATCAACGAGGCGGCCAGGTCGGCCTGGCGGGCGAGCACCTTCTGCCGGTCCTGAAGCTGCTTCATTTCCGCGATGCGGCGAGCGGCATCGGTGTACTGCTGGTCGATCGCGGCGTGACGGCGCTCCGCGTCGCGAAGCGACCGCTCGGCCGTCGTGAAGGCGACGCCGATCGCCGAGATCATCACGACGAACAGCGTGGCGCAGATCAGGTTCGTTCGGTGCTGGGCTTTTCGGGCGAGGTAGTCGTCCGGAAGAAAGCTGAGCTGGTTCGGTGCGTTCATGATCGCCTCAACGTCAGGTATTGCTCGCGCTACGCGCTCTTCGCCAGCGGCTGCTCTGCCGCGACCGGGCCCATCGACAGCCCGAGTGCCACCGCCCACGCGGGCTGCGGCTGCCTCGGGTCAATTCCGCTTTCCGGGCCGACATCGGTTGTCTTGCCCATGCGCACCAGCGGATCGCCGAGCTGGGCCGCCAGGCCCAGCGTTTGCGCGATGCGCTGGCACATCGTCCGCTGCCGCGATTCGCCGCCGATGAAGACGATGCGATCGACCGGATGCTGGGCGAAGGTGGCCTCGTAATACCGGCGGCAGAGGTTCAGCTCGTCGCAAAGCTGGGCGACGAGGTTCGCGCACGCGGCATCGACGAGGCGCTGCTGATCGGCCTGGTCTTCGGGTAGCGCGGGCGGAACGATCGCGACCGGCTCCACGGCATGTCGGCGATCCTCGCGCGGGGCGAGGCCGAGCAGCGCGAACGAGTGATTTTCCGTCGGCGTTTCGTTGTCTTCGGATGGTTCGGGTTCTGGGGCGGCGACGACCGGCTGCGGCCGGGCGATAGGGGCGCTGGCGAGCTTGATGCGCAGGAGCTTCGCCTGCTCAAAGCCGATGCCCATCGCGCCTGCCACCGCCTGTGAAAATGTATCGCCGCCGATCGAGATTGCCCGGGCGAAGACGACGTGCCCGCCGCGGGCGATGGTGACGCGCGTGGTCTTGCAGCCGATGTCGATGAACAGGCTGACCACGTCCCCATCCGCCTTGCGGCGGTAGACGTGGCCGAAGCAGTCGACGATGGCCTTCGGCTCGACGTTCATGCCGATCACTTCGAGCTTCGCCTTGGCGGACATCTGCAGCAGGCGCGATACGGTCAAACGCGGCGTCGCCATGACGACCACCTCGTTCTTCGGCTCGTTGTTCACCTGTACCTCGCCCGCCACCAGGTGCCGCAACACCGCGGCCGATGGGTCGATGGGGAGCTTGCCCTTGAGCTCCCACGGGAGGGTTTTCTTTGTTTCGTTTTCGTCCAGCTTGGGCATGCGGATGTGCTGGATGATGAGGTCGTTTGACGGCACGCAGAGGATCGCTTCGCGGCCCTTGAATTTGCCCTGGTGTAGCAGTTCGCGGAGGGCTTCGATGAGGAACTGGTTAAGCGTTTCGCCGCTCGTGCGTACGCCGGCAGGCACGTCGGTGCAGGCGGCGGCGACGAGGCGCCACTCTTTGCCGTCGTTGATGCACTGGGCGAGGCGGAGCGTGTCGGTCCCGAGATCAACGCCGATCGGGCCAGGCTTGGCGGCGAGCAAGTTCTTCACGAATCCCAGCATGACGCACGTCTCCGACATCGAGTTACGATTCGCAGTCAATCCGGGCAAGCCGGCCAATCTGCGAAACACGTGACAGCCCCGCGGGCGCTGCGCGCAGGGGTCTCCCGCATTTAGCGCATCGACCTACGGGCAGGGAGGCTTAATATCGGTAAAGATTTCCGCGATGTTATCGCGCTTAGGCGAACTCGCCGGCGATGGCGTCGGCGACGTTTAATCCGCGCTCGGCGAGGCGAAAGCCGCCGGAATCGCGTTCGATCAGCCCCAGGTCGACGAGGCGCGACAGCACGTCCTGATAATGTGCCTCGGCGTCAAAACCGTCATATCGGACCAAGTCCGCGAACCGCACGCCGCGGCGAAGTCGCAGTTCCAGCATCACGCGCTCGGCCGCGCGCTGGGGGGGCGTGAGCAACTCGTGCTCGACGACCGGCAGGTCGCCCGATGGGACGGCCAGTTCCCACTCGCCCAGGTGCGGGCGGTTCTTGAAGCGATGGCCTTCCACGTGCGACGCCGCGCTCGGGCCGATGCCGACGTAATTGCCGCCGGTCCAGTAGACGAGGTTGTGTCGGCATTCCTGCCCAGGGCGAGCATAGTTGCTGATCTCGTACCACTCGATGCCGTGCTCGCGGAGCATGTGTCGTGCGAGGTGGGACATCCCCAGTTCCAACTCGTCCGGCGCCGCCGTGAAGTGTCCGAGCCGTTTACGGACCGCCATCGGTGTGTTGGCCTCGTACGTCAGCCCGTAGCAGGAAAGATGATCGATTCCCAATGCCAGCGCCCGCTCCAGCGATCGTCGCCACGAGTCGATCGTTTGACCAGGAATGGCGTAGATGAGATCGACGTTCAACCGCTCAAATCCCGCTTCGCGCGCTAGCCCGATACTGCGCTCGACATCGGCCGGATCGTGATGGCGCTCGAGTGTTTTCAATTCGGCCAGGTCGAAAGACTGCGCGCCGAAGCTCAGTCGCGTCACGCCGCTCGCCCGCAGCATCCGCAGGTAATCCGCGTCCGCCGTCGCGGGGTTGACCTCGATCGTCCACTCGTCGAACTGCTCGAGATCGAACCTTTCGCGCAGGCCGACGAGCAGCCGGCGCATCGATTCCAGCGGCAACAGCGAAGGCGTCCCGCCGCCAAAAAAAACGGTCCGCGGCGCGATCGGCGTTTCACGATGCCATAGGTCTGCTTCGGCCAGCAGGAGATCGACGAACTTCTCCATCCGTTCGGGCGTCTGCCGCGTGATGGAATAGAAATCGCAGTAGTGGCACTTGTGAAAGCAGAACGGGATGTGGACGTACAGCGCCTCTACGTCGGCGACCGGAATCGTCGCCGGCGATAGTCGAACGGCGGGCTCGTGGAGGTTCAGCGTCACCATGGTGTGCCCGCGCTATTCATGCCGCAGCGCTTCGATCGGATTCATCCGCGCGGCGGTGATGGCGGGGTAGAGGCCGAAGAAGATGCCGATCAGCCCGCTGACCAGGAAGCTGCCGATCACGCTCCACGGCGCGATCGCGGTCGGAAACTGATTGACGCCGAAGAGCTGTAGCATCAACGGCAGCCCCCATGCCGCAAGCATCCCGATTCCAACGCCGATCAGCCCGCCGGTCAGGGAGATGGCGGTCGTCTCGATGAGGAACTGGAGCGTGATGTGCTTTTGCTTCGCGCCCAGTGCTCGGCGGATGCCGATCTCGCGCGTGCGTTCGGTCACCGTTGCGAGCATGATGTTCATGATGCCGATCCCGCCGACGATGAGCGAGAAGCCCGCGATCCCGCCCATGACGTAGTTGAACATCCGCGCCTGCTGCTCGGCCGCGCGGAGCAGTTCGAGCGGCGCCTTTACCTGCGCATCCTGACGCTGCGGCAGCCCGATCAGGTTGCTGAACACGCCGGCCGTACGTTCGACGTCGGAGACCTCTTTCACCTGGGCCCAGATCTCGCTGTACTCGAGCGATTCGCGTTCCATCGTGCCGGCACGGAAGCGAACGGTGACCTTGCCGAACATCTGCTGCGACAGCGACATCGGGAAGTACACGTCATAGTCGATGTCGCGCACCATGATTCCGGCCTTGTCGGCGCCGGCTCGCAGGCCGGTGGGCTCCAGCACGCCGACGACGGTCAGCATGACGACGCCCATGTTGGACGAGCCCACCTGGATGGTTTTCCCGATCGGGTCCTGCGTGGGGAAGAGTTGCCTTGCCGCCTCTGATCCCAATACGCACACCGCTGCGGCGTCAGCTTCGTGGGTCTTGGTGAAGAAGCCGCCGGACGACATCCGCAGGTTGATGACCGGGAACAGGTCGCTGGTCGTCGCGATCGCGCTCACCGCAGGAAAGACCTTGCCATCAAGTGAGACGAGTTTTTTCGTGTCTTTCAGCGGCACGATCCGGTCGATACCGGGGACGGTCCGCACGCGCGCCAGGTCGCGCTCGACGAGGCCGTACTCCAGCAGGCGGGTGCGGTTGCCCTCGGTTCCCTCCGGCGGACGGTTGGAACGGATGAGCACGTTTCGCACGCCCAGCGACTGCATCTGTTTGATCGCCTCGCGCTTCGTCCCCTCACCGATCGCCACCATCACGATCACCGCCGCCACGCCGATGATGATGCCCAGGGCGGTCAGCAGCGTGCGCAACCGATGCAGGTAGAGGTTCTTAAGACCAAGACGGAAATTTTCAAGCAGGAAGAACAGCATGTCGAAGGCGGCCCATCATCGCAGGCAGGGGACTGCGTGTAAATTCAACCCGGCGTCTGGCGCACGTCCGGCAAACCCGCTGGCGGCGAAATGTTCGCCGCCTTTCCATTTATTGATACGCGCAAGTTGCCTGAATGTCGGCCGTTTTCCTTGGAATTTCGCTCATTCCGTTTTCCTCGTTCTCCTGCCGGAGAATCGAGGGAAATCGGGTTAGCCGAGCGTTTTTGTCACGTCGACGTTGTTCAGCACGCGGTATTCGGTCGGGTAGAC
This sequence comes from Phycisphaerae bacterium, assembly GCA_037189665.1. Classification (GTDB taxonomy): domain Bacteria; phylum Planctomycetota; class Phycisphaerae; order Tepidisphaerales; family Tepidisphaeraceae; genus BPJO01. The sequence continues at coordinate 29,002 of JBBCIV010000175.1, forward strand.
ATCCAGCTTTTTGCGACACCAGGCCGAAAAGTGCGACGGGTGATGGAAGCCCAGCAGATAGGCGATTTCCTTGATCGGCATGGTGGAGGTGATGAGCTTTTCGCGGGCAAAATCGACGCGCCGCTTCTCGGCGAACGCCCGCGCGGTCATGCCAGTGGAGGCCACGAATAGTCGGTTTAGCTGGCTGGGGCTGAGGCCGACGGTCTTCGCCAGGGCGCGCTCGTCGAGCCGCTGTTGCATGGAGAGGTCTTCGATTGCCTGCCTCGCTTGTGCGACGCGCGGGTCGTGCTGGCCGGTGACGCCGAGGGGGACGCCAAGCCTCGCCATCACGCCGGCGTACACCTCGATCCACCGCGACATCACGCGGCTGAGCCGCTGGTATTGGTTGAAGTTGAGCGACTCGTGCATCAGCAGCAATTGCCCGCCTCGCCGGTGAGAAAAGTTGGAGACGAGCCGCTGGAGCTGCGCGGTGGCGGCCTCGAACTTTGGGAATCGCCTTGCGGCGAACATCACCGATTGCCTGTCGTCGTACAGCGGCACGTTGTCCGGCCAGTGCGCCTTAAAGCGGATCGACGTGATGATCGCGTCGTCGCTGAAATCGTGCAGGATCTTGTCTCCCGCAGGCAGCAGCCACGATCCCGCCTGTGCACGGACGGCCGACGACCTTTCGCCCACGATGCGGACCGATCCTTTCTCGATGCGCCACGCGATCGACGTCGCGTTTTCCGGCTGGGCGAAATGCGAATACGAAGGCGGTCCGCGGTACGCCCAGATCAGGTGAACGCGAAGCATGGACCACTCTGCCAGCCGCAACGGGGCGGGAACGGGATCGGGACGGCGGATCGCCATGCGCAAAATCTATATCAACATGCGCATGCTCGACAAGCCTTTCATCGCTCTCTTTCCTGCTGGCGCGGCTACAGTCTGACTCGTTCAGCCGAAGCGGGCAGCTTCCGGCCGACGTACGAAGAAATGCGGACCACAATAGATTTTTCGGAGGACGAAATGAAAGCGGCATTAACGGCGGCAGCAGTGTTTACATGCCTCGGTGCGGGACTTGCGGTTTCCCCGGCTTCGGCGGCGATCCTGAACTTCGACGACGCATCGCAGTACACCAATAACTTCCGCACCCTTGAGCAGGAGATGGGCGTCACCATCGGCCATAACGCCGGCGGATTCGTTCGCGCCGCCGCGCCGACCACGACGTCGCGCGTCACCACGCTGTACGACACCACGCCGGGTGACCTCGCTGATACCAAGACCACATTCGGCACCAATACCCGCATTGAGTTTGACGCTCGCCTGCCCGATGCCGGCCGGTCGATCGGCGTGTATCTCATTAACGCCGCCTCCGCGCAGAACGCCGCCTACCTGGCGCTGTTCAACGTTGACGACAGCGGCACGTCGGATCGAATCCGCTTTTCCTCCAGCGCCAATCCCACAAGCGCCGCCAACAACGCCGCCGGCCTGGAAGCCGCAGCGGCGGGGAATCTTGGCAACGCCGGGTACAACGCCAGCACGGCCGACTTCGTGCACGTGACGCTGGATTACACCGTCGACGTTAATAGCCACCCGGTGTTGTCGTTTACGGCGGGCGATTTCAACAGGACGATCACGTTTGCATCGCTGACGGCGTACAGTCAGGTGGAAGTGGCCTTCCGCCTAAGCCCTGGTACGTCGGGCTCGCGATTCCTCGACATCGACAATGTCTCTATCGGCGCGATCCCCGAGCCTGCGGCGTTGTCGGTCTTCGGCCTCGGCGCGATCGGCCTGCTGTCGCGCCGCCGTCGCGAATAGCCCCTCGGCGGCCGTGTCCGAGCGGGCATGACAGGTCCTCCTCCGCATGGTCGTCCTCTCTCGCGTGGGAAGCGCGGGAGAGGACGGCTGACCGTTCGGAAGTGATGCCGCGCGCGCGTGTTGTTTCAATTGGCGCGACGGGCTACGCTCAGCGTCACCATGACGCTCTTCGAAAAAATCATTGCGAAGCAGATCCCTGCCAAAGTCGAGTACGAAGACGATCGGTACATCGTCATTCACGACATCTCACCTCAGGCACCGGTGCACGTGCTGGTGATTCCGAAGAAGGTGATCCCGACGGTCAACGACATCACGCCGGCGGACCAGGACCTGGTCGGCGGCTTGTTCACGACGGCAGCGCAGGTGATGAAAAAACTGGGGCACTCGGATTACCGGTGCGTGTTTAACTGCGGGGCGGGCGCGCAGCAGACCGTCTTCCACCTCCATCTGCACGTCCTTGCCGGGCGCCCGTTTAAGTGGCCGCCGGGGTGAGGACGATCGATCCTCTGCCTGAAGAAAAAATGCTCACGAATCCCAACCTTGGGCGGGCGCCCAGGTTATTGCTTCATCGCGCGGATGCTGGTTTCGGCTTCCTGCTCCACGTCGGGTTGCACGAACGGCTCGCTGGTTCCCTGAATGCGGCCGAGCGCGACGTGGGCGGTGTATTGGTAGTCAACGGTAATTTGTGGGGAACTTTTGCTGATGTGCTGTAACTGCGAGACGGAACTGGTCACCATTGCGTTGCCAAGCGCTTTGATGCCTTCGGCGACGACGAGCGTCGACTCTTCGATGTCGTTGATCCGGCCGAGCAGGCCTTTCACGCCGGCGGCGACTTCGTCGGGCTGGCCAAGCACGCCCAGCGCGTAGACCGATGCTTGCCTGAGATCACCCGGGGCGTTCTTGTCGAGGTAAAAGTGGGCGGTCGCCTTGATGACCGGCGTGTGCCGGAGCATCGTCGCCGACAGGATGGCATGGCCGCCGGCGCTGGTTTGGACGATGATCATGTCGCGATCTAGCTGCTCGGAGAGCTTGGCGGAGCGGAGCGCGGTTTCGACCAGTTTTTCGCCGGCGCTGAGATCGCCGATCGGGCCGAGCGACTTGGCGGCCTGTTCGACCACGCGCCAGTCGGCATCGTCGAGCATCGCGATGTGATCAGTGAGGGCTTCCTTGGACTTGAGGTGGCCGAGGAGGAACGATCCGTCCACGCGACGATGAGGGTCGGCGTTTTTCAGCAACGAGGCGGCGGCAGGGATGACCTGCGCGGCGCACGCGGGGTTGGCCGCGGCGATGGTGGCCAGCGCGTCGCGAGAGGCGAGGCGGAGCGGTTCGTACCCCTCGCTCAGTTGTGGAACCAGCAGAGGCACGGACGACGGGGCGGGCAGCGTCGCCAGCAGTTGCGCGGCGGCAGTGCGGACGGCGTGGTCCGCGTCGGCGATCGATCGCGTGGCGACCTTCGCGCGCGGCTCGTCGGCGAGCACCATCGCGGCGGCGGTCGCGGCGCGGCGGACGGCGCTGTGGGCGTGCGCCAGTTGCGCGTCCACCTGTGACGCATCGATCGTGCCCATCGATCTCAACGCATCGATGGCGGCGACGCGGACGACGACGTTCTCCGATCCGAGCAACGCCGCAACGACCGCCGAACTGCCGGCGGCCTTGCGGATGCCCAGCGTCCTCGCGGCGATCGCCTGCAACGGCGGATCGAGCTGCGGGATCCGCTCGGCGATGGCGCGGTCGGTCGCGTCGTTCACCGATGTCGAGAGCGACGCGGCACGAAGCGCGGGGTCCTGATCCTTCAGGCCCGAGAGGATCGCCTCCGCGACGCCGACGCGAACCAATTCTCGACGGACGACCGGCGAGGCGTCGTTCAGCAGCTTGTTCAGCGACGCTTCGTCCGCCGCCTTGATCAGCCAGAGGGACCGGATGGCCGAGGCGCGAACGTCGGGGCTCGGATCGTCAAGCAGCCGTTTGAGGATTGCCGCCGCGGCAGCATTTTCGCTGCACCGGCCGAGGTCGGCGATGAGCTCGACCTTGCGGGGCAGGTCTTTCTCGGCGCGGATCGCCTCGTCGATCAGCTCGACGGTGCGCGGCAGCACCGTGTGCACCACCTTGGCTGGGGGCGGGGTGAGCGGGCCGTACGGGATGTAGTCCTGCTGTGCCTGCCCGCCCGCCGCGGTGCAGGCGACGATCGCGGCTTTGAGGAAGATCAGGCGCACGGATTGCGCGCGCGTTCGGTTCGACAGTTGGGACGACATCATCCTTGCCTCATGAGTATGCGCAGGCGAACTCTCGCGACGATCAGCGCCAGCAGGCTGATCGCGCCGATGGTGATCAAGTGGGCGTTCTTCAACTCGCCGGTCAGAGAGATGGTGTTCTGTCCCGGCCGCAAGTCCAGTGCCACCGCCAGTGGGGAGATCATCGCGATCTTGCCTGCGATCGCCGGCGCCAGCAGCGTGCCGGCGGTCCACCACGCGATCATCGGGAGGATGAAGATGGACGCGACGATCATGTACGACACCACCGTCGCCCGCGCGCTCGACGAGAACACCGCCGAGCACGCCAGCGCCACCGTCGAGCACATCAGGAGTGCCACGAGCGTGATGGGGGCCAGTTGGATCGCGTAGCCGATGTAGGATTCGTTCACGAAGCTCACCACGCCCCACGCCGGCACCATCGCGATGACCGGCAACAGGGATGGGAGGAACGCCGGGATGAACTTGCCCCAGAAGATCTTCCCGCCGCCGAGGCGGGTCATGCGGAGCATCTCGAATGTGCCGGCCTCGATCTCGCTGGAGATGACCGGGCTGGCGAGCGAGGGCGTCACCAGCGCCAGCACCGCGAACTGGAGTGACACGATGACGGTGGCGACGTACGCCAACACGTTCTCGTGCTCGCTGCCGCCGTATAAAGCCATGAGCGAGAGGCCCAGGCCCAGCACGGTGGCGCCGTAGAAGATTCGGATCATCCAGCGGCCGGAGCGGAGCTGGTTCGTGCGGCGTTCCTTGGCGATCAGCGGGTTGATGCCGCCGATCGGCTTGGGCTGTTTCTTGTCGTCGATCAGGAACATCAGCTTGCGGCCGAGGCTGCGCTGTTCGTCGGTGAGGGGGACGGCGCCGCGTTCAGCGCCGATCGGGGGCTTGGAGAGCTTCGACGCCACCAGCGCCGCGCTGGCGACGATGATCAACGCCGAGAACCCGAAGAACACCTGCCACGCCGGCAGGTTGCCGCGCGCCGACCCGCCGAAGTCGTTCATCGCCGGCCGGAGGATCGACATCGCCGCCGCGACGGGGGAGATCGACCGCAGGTAGTGCAGTCCCTGGGCCATCTCGCCTTCCTGCACGTCCAGCATGATCAGCGCCGGCACGAGCACCGCGCCGCAGATGAGCAGCACGACGAGATACGCGACCACCAGCGCCGTCGCCGAGGTTTTGCAGATCGCCGAGATCGCCAGCGATAGCAGGGCAAGCAGGACCGCCGAGACGATCAGCACCGCGTACGACTGCACGATCTGCGCCTGGTCGACGTCGCCGCGCAGGTTCAGCAGCGCGAGGAAGGGCAGGCCCGCCAGCAATAGCAGCACGGGGAACGCGATCGCCGAGAAGAGCTTTCCAAGCACGATGGAGAGGGGCGACATGCGCGTCGCGTAGAGCATCTCAAGCGTGTTGCCCTCTTTTTCTTCGGTGAGCTGAACGGAGGCCACGCCGGGCACCGCGAGGATGAGCAGGAGGAGCTGGCCCATGATCAGGCCCATGAGGAGGTTATCCTGCCCCTTGGTGGCGATGGAGACGAGGCCCTGCTGCGGCCAGGTCGCCAGGACCAGCGCCGACAGGATGCCCACGAACGCCACGAACACCGCCGCGATCCGGGCGAGCCGGAACAGGGCGAGGATGTCTTTTCGAAGCACAGGATTCATCGTTAAGGTCCGCCTGCCAGTAGAGTTGGGGGAGTTTAGCGGCAGTCGATCAGCCGATCAAAAGAATGGCCCGTTCGTACAAGGGTTCGACTGACGGGCGGAGTGGTTGTGGATTTTTACATAATTGTGTAAAAATTAATCGGGAGATACGTATTTGCGCACGCTTGAAACCCTTGTAAACCCTGACGCGACGACCACGCCGCTCTTGCGCGCGGGACTGACGCCCGCCGAATGTGTCGCTAAGGCCGCTCGATTTGCGGCCTGCGCGCGAACGCTCATCGCCGCCGGACACCCCGCGTCTGCCGAGGCGGCGGCGATTTTCGTGCCGGGTCGGATCGAGGTTCTCGGCAAGCACACCGACTACTGCGGCGGCCGGTCGCTCGTCTGCGCGGTCGACCGGGGGCTGTGCTTTGTTGGCGTCCGATCGGGCAATCCCGGGATGCGATTTCACGCAATTGATGTGTCCGATTGCGTCAATCTTCCCCTTGCCGACGCGCCGGCGGGCCACTGGTCGAACTATCCTGCGGCGGTGCTGAAGCGCGTGTCACGCAACTTTCCCGAAGTGCCCATCTCGTGCGACATCGCCATGACCGGCGACCTCCCCCCGGCTTCGGGGTTGTCGAGTTCCAGCGCGATGATCATCGGCACGTTCCTCACGATCGACGCCCTGCACGGCATCGATCAGACCGAATCCTACCGTCGGCACATTCACAACAACGAAGACCTCGCGGCGTACCTCGCCTGCCACGAGAACGGCCAATCGTTCGGCGACCTTGTCGGCGACAAGGGAGTGGGCACGTTTGGCGGCAGTCAGGATCACACCGCGATTCTCTGCTGCAAGCCCGGCACGCTCAGCGTCTACTCGTTCTGCCCCGTGCTGCACGAACGCGACGTGCCGCTGTCCGATATGTTTCGCTTCGTCATCGTAAGCAGCGGCGTGCTGGCGGAGAAGACGGGCTCGGCGCTGGAGAAGTACAACGACGTATCGCGGCGCGCCCGCCGTATCGTCGAGTTGTGGAACCAGGATCACGCGTCCCGCGCCGCGGTGCTGCGTGAGGTGGGGGAGATGCGGCTGGACGATTCGCTACGCGTCCGTCGAGAGCAGTTCCTCGCGGAGGCGACGCGCATCATTCCCGCCGCCGCCAACGCGATCGAGCAGTCGGACTGGCCGACGCTGGGCACGCTGGTTGACGAGAGTCAGCAGTTGGCGGAGCGGTACCTGCTGAACCAGATCCCGCAGACCATCGACCTGCAGCGCCGGCTGCGCGAGTCGGGCGCGATCGCCGCCAGCGCGTTCGGCGCGGGCTTCGGCGGAAGCGTATGGGGATTGTTCGAGCGGGAGCGCGCCGAGCGCATCGTACACGAATTTCCGATGGCGTTCGTCACGCGCGCTTCGTGCCCGGCGATTCGATTGTGAACGCTTGATGAGCCGGCCGTTATCATATCGGTAAATTCTTTGCTGATATGATAATTCGTTTCGCCGGCTTACGTGGCCTTCGTCTGTTTGCTCGGACGTGATAGATTCCCTCGCGCCATGACGCCGCAGAACATCGCCGCCGTGCGGAAGTTGATCGACTTGCGCGACCCGCTCACGATCGCGGCGCTCGATCGGCTGTTGCGTCGCGCGGAGATGATCCTGCGCGACGGCCCGTTCAGCGTGATGGATAAGTCGCTGACGCCCCCGAGCGGCGACAAGCACGATTACTACTCCATCGGCCCGTACTGGTGGCCCAACCCCGACACGCCCGACGGCCTGCCCTACGTGCGGCGCGACGGGCTCGTCAACCCCGAACGCGAGAGCTCCGCCACCGACGCCTCCAGCCTCGACAAGATGAGCCGGCATACAGTCACATTCCTGCTCGCGCAGGCCTACACCGACGATGCCCGCTTCGGCCAGCGCGCGGTGCGGCTTCTGCGCGCGTGGTTCTGCGACCCCGCCACCCGCATGAACCCCAACCTTCGTTTCGGCCAGGCGATCCCGGGCGTCACCGACGGGCGCGGCATCGGCATCATCGATACTGAGGAGTGGGTCGAGCTCGTGCGTCTGCTGATGGTCATCCCGCCGCCGCAGTGGACGATCAGCGATGCGCTGGCGATGAAGAAGTGGTTCGACGAGTACGTCGATTGGCTGCTCGCCAGCGCGCTGGGCCTGAACGAGCGCATGCAGCAGAACAACCACGGCACGTGGTACGACGCGCAGTTGGCGTGGTTCTGCCTCTACTGCGATCGCCGATCGGCGGCGAGGGAGATCGTGCGTGGCGTGCTGGACCGGCGCATCCACGAACAGGTCGAGCCCGACGGCAGGCAGCCGCACGAGCTCGCCCGCACCCGGCCGATGAGCTACGCGTGCTTCAACCTCGACGCGATGATGCACCTGGCGGACGCGGGCGACCTGGTCGGCATCAACCTCTGGCGCGACGGCACCGACGACGGCCGCAGCATCAAGCGGGCGGCGGAGTGGCTCATGCCGTACACCGAGCGACCGTGGAAGATGCAGCTCGACGCGCCCGACACCCGCGAGAAGATCCTGCCGCTGCTCCGCCGCGCCGGCCTTGCGTTCGGCGACGAACGCTTCGAGCGCGCGATCCATCTCGTCCCGCGCGACACGTGGTGGCCGCTGCGGTTTAATTTGCTTTGGCCGCGTCCATGAAGCCGCGGGGTTTACCCCGCGCTTGTGCTGGGCGAATCGCTCGAAAGGCGCAGGGTAAACCTCGCGGCTTCATGGGTCGGAATTAACGGAGCTTGATGGTCGCCAGCGCCAGCGCGGTCAGCATGGCGCTGACGATCCAGAACCGCACGACCACCTGCGTCTCGGTCCATCCTTTTTTCTGAAAGTGATGGTGCAGCGGGCTCATGAGGAAGATGCGCCGGCCTTCGCCGAAGCGCTTTCGGGTGTACTTGAAGTAGCCGACCTGCATCATGACGCTGATCGCCTCGGCCGCGAAGATGCCGCCGACGATCAGGAGCATCACTTCCTGGCGGATCACGATCGCGATGTAGCCGATCAGCCCGCCCAGCGCGAGCGAGCCGGTGTCGCCCATGAAGACGCGCGCGGGGTTGCAGTTGAACCACAGGAAGCCCATGCACGCCCCGAGGATCGCGCCGGCGAACACCGCCATCTGGCCTGCGGCGGGGAAGTGGTCGAACAGCAGTTCGGCGCTCAGCCCCGGGTCGCCGATGATGATCGCCAGCACGAGGAACGAGAACGCGGTGAGCGTCATGCAGCCCGAGGCAAGCCCGTCGAGCCCATCGGTGAGATTGACGGCATTGCTCGCGCCCACCATCACCAGCACGCCGAAGGCGATGTAGGCGTAGAAGTTCAGGTCGAGCAGCGGCGTTTGGCGGAAGGGGATGTAGAGCCCGCGGGCCTCGTCAACGCGCTGGCCGTAGTTCCAGGTGAAGTAGCAGAGGATGGTGGCGAGGCCGATCTGGAACAGCAGCTTTTCCAGGCCGCTGAGCCCTTGCCGCGATCCCTTCTGTCGCCGCGCGGCGGTGAGCTTCAGCCAGTCGTCGGCGGCGCCGACGGCGCCCATCAGCAGTACGGTCACCAGCGCCATGGTCACGTAAAAGTTGCTCAGGTCCGCCAGCAGCAGCGCGGCGGCGGCGATGGCGAAGATGATCAGCAGGCCGCCCATCGTGGGCGTGCCTTTCTTGGTGGTCATCAGCTCGTTCATCTGCGCTTCGTCGAAGTTCGGGTTGTCGCCGATCTTCTGCCGCCGCAGCCACGCGATGACGTGCGGGCCCGCCAGCATCACCGTCAGGAACGACAGCAGCACCGCTGCCACCGCCTGGAAGGTGATGAACTTGTGGAACACCCGCAGGAACGAGAACGGCGAGTTCTCCAGCGCGCCCTGAAAATGACTGGTGAGCCAGTAAAGCATTCGCGTCTATCCGAACCGTTTCTCGATCGCCCGTTCGATCGTTTCCATTTTCGTTGATCGAGATCCCTTGATGAGCACGAGGTCGCCCGCCTGCAACTCGCCGGCGACCGCGTTGCCGGCGCTGGCGGAATCGGCGAACCAGCGGTCGGCGGGGACGTAGGCGTTGCCGACGAAGTACGCCCGCGCCGGTGACGCCGACACGACCAGATCCTTGATCGCCGCATGCGCGCCGGCGGAGACGTCGCCCAGTTCTCCCATCGCCCCGAGTACCACGACCTTCCGGCCGGGCCAGTCGATCTCCTTCAGCGTGCCGAGCGCCGCGCGGACGGACGTGGGGTTGGCGTTGTAGGCGTCGTTGATGACGGTAATCGGCCCGATCGCGCGCTTCTGCATTCGCATCTCCGGCGACGAGGCGCTGGCGAGGCCGGCGCGAATGTCGTCGTCGCTCAGCCCAAAGTGTCTGCCGATCGCAATGGCGACGAGCGCATTGGACGCGTTGTGCCGGCCGATTTGCGGGAGGCGAAACGTCGCTGCGACGCCTGCGTCGCCCATTCGAGCGGACGGAATGGGCGACGCAGGCG
>JBBCIV010000176.1:0-38711 GCA_037189665.1 Phycisphaerae bacterium
GTCCCCGCCCGCAAGTTTGTTCGCCGCGCGGGCAGGATGCCCACGCCACGCCACGCCACGTTGAATCACTAACACATCAACGGCGTCCTTCAGCAATGGCGGCCACTACCAAGCAAGGGGATCCGATCGCGATGTCGCAACCCGTTGAACTCAACTACGCCTCGTGCCAGGTCGAACAGCCGGGCGACCTGACACCGCGGCGTTACTTCGTCTACGGCATCGACATGCTGACGGAGCACACCGCGCGCCTCCAGGCAACCGCATTCGGCCTGACCAGTCTTGCGGCGTTGCTGCAGTCGTCAAAGCTGTTGCCGGAACTGATCGTCGTCGAGCCTGATGCCGCCGCAATGCCCGAACCGCCGCCGTTGGATTATTGGCTCGCCGATGCGACGGCTCACGCCGATAGTGATGCGAGGGCAAGAGTAGGCGCGATGCATCACGCGTCCAGGCACAATGTGCCCTACGTCCTCTCACGGCCGATCACCGCGACGGACGACCAACGACACGCGAGCTTGGCGCGGAACGTCGTCCTGGTCACGGGCGCCGACTACCACGTTACCCGCAGTGCGATGCCTCACCCGGAAGAGGCCAGCAGGTCGCTCGCGTCTACCGGTTTGGTCTGCGGTGGATTCAACGTCGCAGTAGGCCTGATCGGGCTCCTGGTCCCGCTCGTGCTTACCCGTAAAATCGACGCGGCGACGATCGTGATCATGCTCGGGGCATCGTTGCTGTGGATCGCGCCGGGCACCGCAATGCTCGTCGCCGGCCTGAACGACTTCCGCCGCCGGAGGTGGGCGCCGATCGTTGCGTTGGTCGCCGGCGTCATCGGCACAAGCATCGCCTTCCTGTCTTTCGCCGGAAACGCCGGGCGCAGCGACATCCTCGCGGCGGTGTTCTCCATCGCGCTATTCGTGCTCAACGCCAAATACACGTTCAGAGCCATCCGCGCCGTCGCCGCCCGACGGCCGCAGGATTGAGAGGCACTCAAAACAGGCCGGCGATCCGCGGAAGGATATCCCGGATCGCCGGCGTAAAAGTTCGATGGCGGCAGCCTTACGTAAGCAGGATCAGTACGAGCCGCCCTGAGCGGAAACGGCCAAAACGCCACCAGCGAGGCCGAGGGTAATGCCCGCCAGCGCCAGGACGGTGTACAGCAGCGGCAGGTTGCCGAGCGCCAGTTCGTCCTTCTTCATCCAGCTGTAAATCAGCGCGAAGGGAAAACAGATGATCGTCAAAATCCCCTGCCAGACCTGCGGCGGCTGCGCCTTGAACATCTTGACCGCCATCAGGATCGAGACGACCAGCGCACCGAGGCTACACAGATTCCCGACCAATTGAAGCACAACACCCATTGTGAATCTCCCTGTATATGAGTTGGGCTGCAATCATATCAGAGACCCCGCCAAGCGGAAAATCCAGTAGGCCATCAGCAACAGAAGGAGGATTGGCGCCAATGGAAGACGGCGTTCCAGGCGGGTGACGCCCGACGCGAACCGGTCGCGCGGGCCGGCAGGAAGCACGGCGGCGACGCAGAACGCCGCCAGCGCGATCATGAACAGCGGCGCGAACGCGTGGGCGTGGAACATCTCAGCGAAATCCCCGCGAAACATCGCCGCCGACGCGCGGGACAACCCGCAGCCGGGACACGGGCCGCCGAACACCTTCGGCACCGGGCATTGCCAGACGGTGACCCCCGCCAGCGCGCTCCATACCTGCGTGACGCCGATCACGGTGCACCCCACCGCGCAGAACCGGCTTCGCAACAGCGGCCCCACCACCGGCTCGCGCATGAGGTCGCCGACCGACCGACGGCCCTGCCGAGGCGGCTCGGTCGTCGTCGAGGATGCCTGGGCCAGCGGTTCCATGATCGCGCGCGCCGTCAGCCGCCGATCTTCTCGCGCCCGCCCATGTACGGGCGGAGCGCTTCGGGCACGGTGATCGTGCCGTCGGCGTTCTGGTAGTTCTCGAGGATCGGGATGAGGAAGCGCGGGCTCGCCACCACCGTGTTGTTCAGCGTGTGGCAGAAGCGGATCTTGCCGTCCGCGCCTTTGTAGCGGAGGTTGAGCCGGCGTGATTGGAACTCGTACAAACGCGATGCGGAGTGCGTCTCGCCGAAGCCGGTGACCTCGTCTTTGCCGTCGTAGCGGCTGGGCATCCAGGTTTCGACGTCCATCATGCTGGCGTTCTTCACGCCGATGTCGCCGGTGCAGCACTGGATGACGCGGTACGGCAGCTTCAGCCGCTGGAGGAGCGACTCGGCGAAGCCGAGCATCTTCTTGTGCCAGTCCTTGCTCTCCTCGACGTCGTTCCTGCAGATGACGACCTGTTCGACCTTGTCGAACAGGTGCACGCGGTACAGCCCGGCGGTGTCCTTGCCGTAGGTGCCAGCCTCGCGGCGAAAGCAGGTGCTGACGGCGACGTACTTGCGCGGCAGGTCGGCCTCGTCCAGCGTCTGCCCCATATGCAGCGCCGTCAGCCCGACCTCGGCGGTGCCGGTGAGGAACAGGTTGTCCTCCGACACGTGATACGCCTGCTCGCGGCCGGCGGGGAAGAAGCCGGTGCCGAGCATCGCCTCCTCGCGAACCAGCACCGGCACGGTCACCTGCGTGAAGCCGTTCTCGCGCACCATGATGTCCAGCGCCAGCCGCAGCACCGCCTGGTGCAGTTCGGCGCCCGCGCCCAACAGCATGTACGATCGCGATCCGCCGAGCTTCACGCCGGCGTCGAAATCGACGATCTTCAGCTTCTCCGCCAGCTCGATGTGGCTCTTGGGCTTGAAGTCGAACCTGGTGGGCTCGCCCCACCGATACAGCACGACGTTGTCGTTCGCATCCCTGCCCACCGGCACGTCCGCGTCCGGCGGCTGCGGGACCTGCAGCAGCAGTTGCTGCAACTGATGATCGAGCTGCCGAGCCCGGTCCTCCGCTTCCTTCACTGCGGTCTTCAACGACCCCACCTTCGCGACGGCGGCCTTCTTCTCCTCGGGGTCTTTGAGCTTGCCGATCTGCTGCGAGGCGATGTTCTGCTCGGCGCGGAGCTTCTCGAACTCCTGCTGCGCGGCGCGGTGCTTGCCGTCGAGATCGAGGATAGCGTCGATATCGACTTTGACGTTCTTGTCGGCCGCCCCTTTGCGGTAGCGGTCGGGGGTCTCGCGAAGCTCTTTCAGATCGATCATGGAGTAGCGTTTGTAACCGGGAAATCGGTTTGGAACTAGTGGGCGACGGGGCTTGGGGATTTGGGCTTGCGGCTTGGTGCAGGGCAGAGGAGGTCTTCCGCCAAGCCCTAAGGCCCAATCTCCAAGCCCCATCATTATCGGATGTTACGAACGCCCCGCCGCCGCGACCTAAGTTCAGTTCTTGTGGTACTTTCCATCTTGGTCTTACAGGAAGGAGCTCTTGTGACCAAGACGGTGTATCGATCGGTAGGAAGCGTCCGGCGCACTTCGCGGCCGGGGAACGCAGGCAAGCTGACGGGCGCCTTTGACGGGATGCTCGCTCGGCTCGGCCTGGCGTCCTCCAAGCTCAAGAAGGCACGTCGTCGGCGCTAATCCCGCACGGATCGACAAGCTCGTTCAGTCACCCCGCCCGGTCACCGCCGTGCGGGGTGCTTTTATTGTGGGGGCGTTTGGCGCCGCGCCTTGATGCGCAGGCTTGTCGCGCGGCAGGCCCGCACCAACGCGCGGCGCCAAACGTTGTCGCGCGAACTAGATCAACCCCAGTTCCAACAGCGCCGCTTCGCTCATGCGTTCCTTTGTCCACTGCGGCTCGAAGACGAGCTCGACGTCGCCGGACTTCACCTCGTCGATCTCCTCGACCTTCCGCTCCACCTCCGCCACGATCTGCCCCGCCACAGGGCAGCCGGGCGCGGTGAGCGTCATCGTCACCTTCACGCGGTTCTCGGGATCGATGGCGATGTCGTAGATCAGGCCGAGGTCGTAGATGTTGACCGGGATCTCGGGATCGTAAACCGTCTTGATCGCGTCGATCACCTTCTCCTTCAACACCTGCTGCTGCTCGGGCAGCGTGACGCCCGCGACGTTCTCAAGGATCGCCTCCTCGCTCAACTTCTTCGGCGAAGGCTCGGCGGCGAACGCCTGGCGGAGTTGTTCGACCTTGTCGTTGGGGTTGATGACCTGAAGCAGTTTACGAGGCTGATCCGACATCTGAACACTCCTTCTGTTCGACATGCGCCGCGCGCGTGTACACGTGCCGGCGCCTTCACATCCTGCCTTCACAGGCTTCAACCGCTCACGGTCATCAACTGGTTCGCGTGCGCCCGGATCCGCTGCACCATCCCCGCCAACCCGTTGCGGCGACCCATGCTGAGGTGGTCTTCGAGGCCGAGCTTCTTGAAGAACGCATCGACGTCGAACGCCAGGATCGCCCGGGCCGACTGGCCGGCGTACACGCGCTGGAGGATCGCGATGAGCCCGCGCACGAGGTCCGCATCGCTGTCGGCCAGGAAGTCGAGCGAATCAATCGTGTCCGGACGCTTGCGGGCGAAGAGGTGGACGGTGCTCTGGCAGCCGTGCACCTTCGTGAGATCGTTCTTCATCTCCGCCGACATGGGCAGGAGCTTTTCGCCGAAATCGATGATGACCTGGTAGCGATCCTTCCAGTCGTCGAACATCGAAAACGTGTCGATCAGTTCCTCTGCCGCCTCGTCCGGAGACGACGCCACGGGATCAGGGAAGCGCACGGCGTCAGCGGCGACGGGGGCGGCCTTGGGCTTGGCGGTGGCGATGATCTTCTCCAGCGCCGACACCAGTTGATCGACGTCTTCGCGGGTGTTGTACGCCGCGATGCTCGCCCGCGCGGTGCCGGCGATGCCGAAGCGATCCATGATCGGCTGACAACAGTGATGCCCCGTCCGGACGGCGATGCCCTCTAAATCGAGCATCACGCCTACGTCGTGGTGCGACAGCTTCGGTTCTTCCACGAGGAACGACACCACGCTCGCCTTACGGGCGGCGGTGCCGACGATGCGCACGCCCTTGATCGCGCTGAGGCGGTCGTTCAGGTACGCGTGCAGCTCGCGCTCGTATGCGCGAATCGCGCCGAGGTCGAGGCGCTGAAGGTAATCGATGCCGTGCGCCAGGCCGATCGCGCCGGCGATGTCGGGCGTGCCGGCCTCGAACTTGTTGGGCAGCGGCGCGTAGGTCGTCTTGCCGAACGTCACCTGCTCGATCATGTCGCCGCCGCCCTGGTATGGGGGCATGGCGTCGAGGAGTTCGCGTTTGCCGTACAGCACGCCGATGCCGGTGGGCGAGAAGAGCTTGTGGCCGGAGAAGACGTAGAAGTCGGCGTTGAGGGCGCGGACGTCGGTCGGGGCGTGGGCGACCCACTGCGCGCCGTCGATCAGCGTCTTGGCGCCGACGCTGTGCGCCATCGCGATGATCTGCTCGACCGGGACGACCGTCCCCAGCGCGTTCGACAGGTGCGTGACGGCCACCATCTTCAGGTTGCTCGACAGCATGCCGGCGAACTCTTCGAGGATCAGCTCGCCCTTGTCGTTCATCGGGATGACGCGGAGCCGGGCGCCGGTCTGCTGGCAGATCATCTGCCACGGCACGATGTTCGAGTGGTGTTCCAGCGCCGAGACGACGACCTCATCGCCGGGCTTGAGAAACGCCCTTCCCCACGACGCGGCCACGAGGTTGATCGACTCGGTCGTGCCGCGCGTGAAGATGACCTCCGCGCTCTCGGCGGCGTTGATGAACCGCTGCACCACCTTGCGGGCGCGCTCGTAGCCCTCGGTCGCGATCTGCGACAGCTCGTACACGCCACGATGGATGTTGGCGTTCTGCTTTTCGTAGTAGTGAGTGAGCGCGTCGATGACGGCGCGGGGCTTCTGCGTGGTGGCCCCGTTGTCGAGGTAAACGAGCGGCCGGCCACGCGATTCGAGGGAGAGGAGCGGAAAATCCCGCCGGACGGCGATCGGGTCCAGCGTGGCGGCAGCGGTGATGGGGTCTTCGACGGCGGTCATGACTACCTGATTTTAACGGCAGACGCGGGCGAAAGCAGAATTCTGTCACCCTAAACGTACTCGCGCGACCGATCAAATTGCGAAAGTCCGCCTCCCACTCCTGATCAACACAATCGCTGGCAAGCGTGAAAGACACATGGAACGGATTTCAGAGCGGTTTTCTCTGTGCCTCTGCGTTCCTGTGGCGTATTCCTCACGCAAAGTCGCGACCCGTACGGCGGCCTCTACCGGATCACGTCTTCGTCGAACGCGCCGAGGTCGTTGATGCGCAGATCCTGCGGCAACCCGTGCTGGGCGGCCATGAAATCCTCAACCCGACGGCGAACCGGCTCGACCTTGATTCGCCGGGTGATGTCGGCGGCGAAGGCGTAGGTCAGCAGGTGACGGGCGGCCTGGAGCGAGACGCCGCGCGACCTCAGGTAGAACACCAGATCTTCGTCGATCGGGCCGGTCGTGCTGCCGTGGGTCCACTGCACGTCGTCGGCGTAGATCTCCAGCGCAGGCATGGAGTTCATGCTGGCGGTGTCGGAGAGCAGCAGCGACTTGCTCGACTGCTTGGCGTTGGTCTTCTGGGCGATCTGGTTGACGAAGATCTGTCCCTTGAACACGGCGGACGCCTTGTCGGCCAGAACGTGCTTGTATAGTTCGTGGCTGGGGCAATCGGGCGCGGCGTGATTGAGCAACGTGTGATTATCGCAGTGCTGCGAGCCGGAGAGCAGAACAAGACCGTTGAGCGTCGCATACGCCCCGCGGCCGCCGAGCGCGACCTCAAGGTCGTTGCGGCTGATGCGCCCGCCGATCGACACGGCGTGCGAGACGAACTGCGCCGCCCGGCCCATCTTCACCTGCATGTTCGCCACGTGAAACGCCTCGGGCGATTCGTGCTGCAGCTTGCAGTGGTCCATCTTCGCGTCGTCGGCGCAGACGATCTCGGTGACGGCGTTGCACAGGTACTTCGAGCCGGAACCAACATAGCTTTCGACGATCGTCGATTCGGAGTTCTCCTCCGCGATCACCAGCACGCGCGGGTGCGAGACGATCGGCTTATCGATGCCGACGGTTACCTGCAGGATGTGGATCGGCGTTTCGACGACGGTTCCACGCTTGACGTGGATGAAGACGCCATCGCCGAGATTGGCGGTGTTCTGGGCGGCGAACGGGTGTTTTTCGAGGTCGACCAACGTGCCGAGCGTCGCCTGGATCTTTGCGGCGTGCTCGCCCGCGATGGCGCTGGCGAGCGGCGCGACCGAAACGCCCTTCGGGACGTTCTTCAGGCGCGAAAGATCGGCCGAGTAGATGCCGTTGACGAACACGACCTCCACGCCGGCGTCTTCGCCGAAGGTGTATTGATCGAACAGGTCGGACGCGAAATCAGGCTCGGCCGGGATGAAATCCGCGCGCAGGATCGGCTGGATTTGCGTGAAGCGCCATTGCTCGTCGGTGCCCTTGGGCAGACCGTTGCGTTCATGCACGCCGCGGGCGGCGCTGCGGAGAGATTCGAACCATTGCGGCATCACGATGTCGTCCTGCTGCTGGATGTTGTCGGCCAGTTGCGTCATGTGGCATATTCCCGGTCAATTCGTTCGCGTCAACTTCACGCGTGCGATGCGTAAACGGCACGCGCGATCAAACGCCAACGGCGGCGGTCTGCTTTTCCACCCAGTCGTAGCCTTTGTCTTCCAGTTCCAGCGCGAGCGTCTTATCGCCGGTCTTGACGATGCGGCCGTCGATCATGACGTGGACGATGTCGGGGACGATGTAATTCAACAGCCGCTGGTAGTGCGTCACCACCAGCCACGACCGCTCGGCGTCCTGCTCGTGCAGGCGGTTGATGCCGTCGGCGACGACCTTCAGCGCGTCGATATCGAGGCCCGAGTCGGTCTCGTCGAGCAGGCCGAGCAGCGGGTTGACCACCGCCAACTGGAACACCTCGTTCCGCTTCTTTTCGCCGCCGGAGAAGCCCTCATTGACGGCGCGATTCATGAACGATTCCTGAATGCCGAGCATCTTCTGCTTTTCCTTCACCAGCTTGATGAAGGCGACGGCGTCGAGCTCCGGCTCGCCGCGGTGCACGCGGATGGCGTTGACGGCGGCCTTGAGGAAGTAGCTGGTGCTGACGCCGGGAATCTCGACCGGGTACTGAAACGCCAGGAACACGCCCTCGCGCGCCCGCTCCTCGGCCGACATCTCGAGGATGGACTGGCCGTTGAAGAGGATGTCGCCCTCCGTGACCTCGTACGTCTCGCGGCCGGCGATGACCTGGCAGAGCGTGCTCTTGCCCGAGCCGTTCTTGCCCATGATCGCGTGGATCTCGCCCTTGTTCATCGTGAGGTCAACGCCCTTCAGGATCTGCTTATCCGTCCCGGCGACCTTGGCGTGGAGATTCTTGATTTCAAGCACTGGCATAGTTCATTCCAGAAAAATGTGCCACAGAGGCACATAGAAAAGACCTGATCCGAAACACGGCACTCTCTTCGCCTCTGCGGCCAATTCGGCTTTATCCGACAGATCCTTCGAGCGACACACCCAGAAGCTTCTGGGCTTCGACCGCGAACTCCATCGGCAGTTCGCGGAAGACTTCCTTGCAGAAGCCGCTGACGATCATGTTGATGGCGTCTTCGAGCGCGATGCCGCGGGTCTTGCAGTAGAAGAGCTGGTCTTCGCCGATCTTGGAGGTCGACGCCTCGTGTTCGCACTTGGCGGTCTGGTTGCGGATTTCGATGTACGGCTCGGTGTGGGCGCCGCACTGGTCGCCGATGAGCAGCGAATCGCACTGGGTGTAGTTGCGGGCATTGGCGGCGCCGGGCAGCACCTTCACGAGGCCGCGATAGGTGTTTTGCCCGTTGCCGGCGCTGATGCCCTTGCTGACGATCGTGGACCGGGTGTTCTTCCCGATGTGGATCATCTTCGTGCCGGTGTCGGCCTGCTGCTTTTTGTTGGTCAGCGCGACGGAGTAGAACTCGCCGACGCTGTTGTCGCCCTGGAGGATGCAGGACGGGTACTTCCAGGTGATGGCGGAGCCGGTTTCGACCTGCGTCCAGGTGATCTTGCTGTTCGTGAACGCCTTGCCGCGCTTGGTGACGAAGTTGTAGATGCCGCCCTTGCCCTCGGCGTCGCCGGGGTACCAGTTCTGGACGGTGCTGTACTTGATGGTGGCGTTATCCAGCGCGATCAACTCGACGACGGCGGCGTGCAGTTGGTTTTCGTCGCGCTGGGGGGCGGTGCAGCCTTCGAGATAGCTGACGGTCGCGCCTTCGTCGGCGATGATGAGCGTCCGCTCGAACTGGCCGGTGTTCTTGGCGTTGATGCGGAAGTAGGTGCTCAGCTCCATCGGGCACTTCACGCCCTTGGGGATGTAAACGAACGACCCGTCGGTGAAGACGGCGCTGTTGAGCGTGGCGTAGAAATTGTCGGAATAGGGAACGACCGAGCCGAGGTACTTCTGCACCAGTTCCGGGTGCTCGCGGACGGCCTCGCCGAACGAGCAGAAGATGATGCCCTTCTCGGCGAGCTTGTTCTGGTACGTGGTCGTCACCGACACGCTGTCGAACACCGCGTCCACCGCCACCTTCGGCTCTTCAACGCCGAGCAACGCCTTTTGTTCGTGAACCGGCACGCCGAGCTTTTCGTAGATCGCCAGCAGCTCGGGATCGACCTCATCCATCGACTTGAGCTTTGGCTTGGGGGCCGAGTAGTAGATCGTCTGCTGATAGTCGATCGTGCCGTAATGCAGCTTGCCCCAGTGATGCGGCTCGGCCATCGTCAGCCAGTGCCGATACGCCTTCAGCCGCCAGTCCAACATCCACTGCGGCTCGCCCTTCTTGTGCGAGATGAAGCGGACGATCTCCTCATTGAGACCCATGGGGGCCTCGTCAGCTTCGATGTCGCTGACGAACCCCCACTTGTATTCCTGGTTGGCGAGCGTTTCGATCTCGCGTTCGGCTGTTGGCATAATAAATCAACGATGAACGACGAACGATGAACGATGCGTTATTCCATCGTTCATCGTTCGTCGTTCGTCGTTCTCCTGACTTAGGCCTGGAAGCTGCTGCCGCAGCCACACGAACTGGTCGCGTTCGGGTTCTTGAACACGAAACCACGGCCCATGACTTCATCTTTGAAATCGATCTCCACCCCGTTCAGGTAGAGGTACGACTTCATATCACACAGGATCTTGACCCCGTGCGACTCGAGCTCTTCGTCCATCTCGCCCTTGGGCTCTTCGGTGAGGTCCAGCATGTAGGTGAAACCGGAACACCCGCCGCCTTTCACACCCACGCGCAGGCGGGTGTTTTCCTCGGTGAGGCCCTGATCGGTGATGATGCTCTTGATCTCTTTCGCGGCAGACTCACTCAACGCAATCATTTGATCTAGCTCCTTGTTCGACAAGCAGTTACGACCAGCACACCGGGGTCGAACTGAACCCGAACGTTTGATGGTAGGGAACCGTGAAGCAAAATTCAAGCCTGAAGAGCATTGGCCGCAGACACCGGACAAGACAGTCCCTGTTTTGCATGGCGTGAGGGGCGCGTCATCAGTTTTGTCGTAACTTGCGCCTGCCACTCGCACTTATTACAATCCGCCGCATGACCGACTCCTCTCTCTCGGCGGCGGAAAAAGTCGAACCGAAATCGGCGGGCGTGCGACTCTCCGTGATGATGTTTCTGCAATATGCGGTTTGGGGCGTCTGGCTGACGATCCTGGGGCGTTACCTCACGTCGCCGGTGACCGATGGCGGGCTCGGGTTTACCCCTGGGCAGATGGGCTGGATTCTCGGCCTCGCAGGGTCGATCGGCGCGGTCGCCTCGCCGTTCATCGCGGGCCAGCTCGCCGACCGCATCATGAATGCCGAGCGAGCGCTCGGCCTGCTCCTGCTGATCGGCGGCGGCGTGCAGTGGGCGCTGGCGTACCAGACGTCTTACTCCGCCTGGGTGGTCATGTCGATCACGTATTCCGTGCTCTACATGCCGACTTTAGCGTTGACCAACAGCATGGCGATGGCAAACCTGAGCGACAGCGAGAAGAAGTTTCCGTTCGTGCGTGCCTTCGGAACGATCGGCTGGATGGCGGCGTCGATCGCGTTCCCACTCATCTATATGAAGTACGACATTCGCGTCGTGTCGTACTGGCCGTTCCTCGACGGAACGCCGCGTGCCGACGAGATCGCCCAAATTCGCGTGGCGATGATCATCTCGGGCATCATGTCGCTCGGGTACGGCGTTTACAGTCTGCTGCTGCTGCCGGCGACGCCTCCCAAACCTGACGCTCGGCGCCCGCTGGCGTTCGCGGAAGCCTTCAATCTCCTCACCCGGCCGGGCTTTATCCCGGTGCTGGTTGCGGCGTTGATGATCGCCATGATTCACCAGGTCTATTTCTTCCGCACGGGCAACTACATCACCGAGCACCTGAAAATGCCCGCCGGCGACGTGCAGCCGTCGATGGCGATCGGGCAGATCAGCGAAATCGCCGTGCTTGCGGTGTTCGGGCTTTTCCTCAAACGGATCGGCTACAAATGGGTGCTGGTGCTGGGCGCCCTGTCATATGCGGCGCGGTACGCGCTGTTCGGCATCGCCGAGTCACCACTGACGATGAAGGTGGCGATGCTGCTGCACGGCTTCAATTACGGCTTCTTCTTCGCGGGGTCGTTCCTGCTGGTGAACCGCATCAGCCCGCCGGACATTCGGCACTCCACGCAGACGGCTTACGGAATCATCATCCTCGGCCTCGGCCCGGTGCTGGCGGGGCTCTATAACGAGCTGCTTTCGAGCCTGTTCACGCAGAGGATCGGCGAACTGGCGGTGACCGACTACCGCGGCCTCTGGTTCACGCAGGCCGGCGTCGCCGCGGCGGCGATGATCGTGCTGATCGTCGCCTTCCGCGAACGCAACGCCCGGCCGGCAGACGAGGCGTGAGCGAGGAAAACGGAAACCCAATCACAACCGCATTCAGACGTCCCCTGCCGCTTATTTGTATTTGTGGTGACAAGCCCTATCTTCCTGCCGCATGAAACGAACCCGCGCCTTCGCCTCGCTGGTTGCAGCGATGTTGATGAGTTCCGTCGCGATCGGACAAACCGCCGCCGATCACGACGATCACGATGAGCATGACGACCACGATCACGATGGCCGCGGGCATTCGCACGGGCACGTCCACCACGACTCCCCGCGCCATCGCCCGGGCGACGCCGGCTCGCACGCCGGCCATGCGCATCCGGGAATCGATCTGTCCCACCCCATCGTCGTTGAATCGCCCCTGCCCGAAACCAAGCTCCGCTTTAACTACCGCTTCGCCGACGCCGACGGCGTCGAGCACGAACTGGAAGTGGAAGGCGAATACGCGTTCACGCAGAACTTCAGCATCGAGGCGGTGCTGCCCTACGTCTTCGTCAATCCCGACGATGGCGACGCCGAAAACGGCCTGGGCAACGCCATCCTCGCCTTCAAGTTCGCCAGCTACGCCTGGGTCGACAAGAACGTCCTCCCGGCCGTCGGCCTTGAGGTCATCCTCCCCACCGGGGACGACGAAAAAGGCATCGGCTCCGACCACATCGTCGAACTCGAACCCTTCTTCCGCCTCGGCTACTGGAACGGCCCGTTCGAGTTCATCGCGTCCGTCGGGCTCGGCATTCCGCTGAACCAGACCAGCGAGGAATCAGACGAGGAAGACTTCGAACTCGCCTACGGCGTCTCCGTGCTCTACCACGTCACGCCCGACCTCCAGGCCCTGATCGAACTGCACGGCGAATCCGTCTTCGGCGAAGAAGACGAGCACGCCTTCTACGTCAGCCCCGGCGTTACCTTTCAGCCGTTCAGCGACAAGAGCATCAACGTCGGCGCCGGCGTCACGCTACCCCTGACCGACGACCGCGACTTTGATTACGCGATCAACCTGATGACCATCCTGCACTTCTGATCGGCGATCGATTCGCAAAGGCGCTTCGATGACCGAACGGCATCACTTCGCGTAGATCACGATCGGAATGCTCGACTCGGCGATTCGGCTTGCCTGCTGATCCGTCACCGATACTTTCAACACGTATCGCCCCAGGTTCAGCCCGGCCGGGATCGTCACCTTGCGAGGCAGGAAGAAATCCCGTCGGCGGTTACGGCAGACGTCAATGGCGGGGAATTTGTCTTCCCACACCGGCCAGCCGGCCTCGTTGTACAACGCGAGCTGGCATTCGAGCCGCGTTTCCCAGAGGTTCTTCTCGTTCAGCGTCGAGGCGAAGTTTTCGACTTCGGCGTAGACGATGACGGTGTGCGGCACGCCGCCTTCAAAGCGATTGGATTCCAGCGGCGCATAGTTGCCCCACGCCCGCACCTCGCGACAGAGGACGGCGTTGGGGATCGACAGGTCGGCCCGGCTGCGCAGGCGATCGGACATCTCGATGAGCGGCCGGATTTTCCGGTTCATGAGCATGTTCGTGTCGGCGCGGATGCCGTTGCGAAAGTTGGTCAGGCCGTCGACGAGCGCGGTCAGCACTTCGCGATCTTCCGTCGGCAGATTGGCGATGTCCGCGGCGCGCGGGACCTGCTCGTCTCGGGCGAACAGCAGCAACTGGTAATCCAGCTGGCTCGGCAAGTCGCGCGGGTACTCTCGGGCACGGCGGGCGAGCTGCTGTTCAAGGCTTTCCGCGCCGCCCGGCACGATCGCCGCGGGGGGGGATTTCACGGCTTCAGCGCGAGCGACGGCAGACGGCTGCGCGGCGGAGTTCACGCTGATCGGCGTGTTCGCATCGCCCGCCGTGCCGGCGGCCGGTTCAACAGACTCAACCGATTTCGGCGACGCGGGGGGTTTGATTGGCGCGGGGGGCTCTATTACCGCAGGCTCAATGCGAGGTTCCGGCGAGGGGGTCTCGCGAGGGGCAGGCTGGATGATCCGCGTGCCGGCGTTGGCGGGGTCGTCCTGAGCGCGAGCCGCGAGCAGGGCTTCGATCGCCCTGGCATGCTCTTCCGCCTGCCGGGCAACACGATCGGGTTCCGGCGGCGTTTTTGCGGGAGACTCGACGTCGCCCTGCGGTTCCGGCGGCCTTTCCACCGTCACCACCGGCGGCGGAACCGGCGCAGGCTGCTGCGGCGACACCTGTGCCTGCGGCTGAGGCGGCGCACCACAACCCGCGACGACGATCAACGAGACGGCCGTTCCAACGGCCAGGGTTCGACGTGACATGTCCATCCTTGGACTAAGACGCCCTCACTTTACTCCATGCACCTCATCCGTCGCAACCACGACGCCCCATCGCCGGCGGTTAAACCACGCTGTCGGTCGTCTTGATCCCCACGCCCAGCGTCACCAGCTTCTCCGACTGACGCTGCCTGGCGGTTTCGGGATCGACGTAATCGGAGTGGCAGTTCGCCTTGTTTTTGTCGGCGCCGACCGCCTTTTTCGTCTTGTTCGCCAGCTTGTGAATTTCCTCCGGCGACAGCACGCCTCGCTGCTCGAGGATGCGCTGCTGCTCGGGCGTGAGCGCTTCCGACAGCTTTGGCTTGCCGCGCTGGTATTCCTCGTCCTTGCCGGAGAGGAACTCGTTGATCTCCTTCGAGATTCGCACCGAGCACCAGTCGTGGCCGCACATGGCGCAGAAGTCGGTATCGACGTCGAGGTCTTCGTCGTGATAGGCGCGGGCGGTGTCGGGATCGAACGACAGCTCGAAGTGCTTCTCCCAGTTCAGCGCGGCGCGGGCCTTGGTCAGCTCATCGTCGCGGTCACGCGTGTTCGGGATGCCCAGCGCGATGTCGGCGGCGTGGGCGGCGATCTTGTAGGCGATCACGCCCTGCTTCACGTCGTCCTTCTTCGGCAGGCCGAGGTGCTCCTTCGGCGTGACGTAGCAAAGCATCGACGCCCCGTGCCAGGCGGCGTTGGTCGCGCCGATGCAGGAGGTGATGTGATCGTAGCCGGGGAAGATGTCGGTCACGAGCGGCCCGAGCACGTAGAACGGCGCGCCGTGGCAGAGCCGGCGCTGGAGCTTCATGTTGTACTCGATCTGGTCGAGCGGCACGTGGCCGGGGCCTTCGATCATGACCTGCACGCCGCGGCGCCAGGCGCGTTCGGTCAGCTCGCCCAGTGTCGCCAGCTCGGCAAGCTGGGCCTTGTCGGTCGCATCCGCCAGTCCGCCCGGGCGCAGGCCGTCGCCGATGCTGAACGTCACGTCGTACTGGCGCAGGATGTCGCAGATCTTCTCCCAGTTCGTATACATGGGATTTTCGTCGTTGTGGGCGAGCATCCACTTCGCCAGGAGCGATCCGCCTCGGCTGACGATGCCGATGAGGCGCTTGCGGACGAACGGCAGGTGCGCTTTCAGCACGCCGGCGTGGATGGTGAAATAATCGACGCCCTGCCTCGCCTGGTTGTGCAGTTCGGCCTCGATCATCGGCCAATCGAGCTCCTCGATCTTACGGCCGATGATCATCGAGTAGATCGGCACCGTGCCGACGGGCACCGTCGAGTGCTTCACGATCGCGGCGCGGGTGCTGTTGAGATCGCCGCCGGTCGAAAGGTCCATCAGCGTGTCGGTCTGGAACTTGATGGCCCAGTCGACCTTTTCCAGTTCTTCTTCGATGTTGGATGAGACGGGCGAGGCGCCAAGGTTGGCGTTCACCTTCGTCTTGCTCGCCCGGCCGATGCACATCGGGTCGAGCCGGTGGGCGAGGTGGTTGACGTTCGCCGGGATGACCATCCGCCCCGCCGCGACTTCGTCGCGCACCTGTTCGGGCGTGAGGTGCGGCTCGCGCTCGGCGACGCGGCGCATCTGCGGCGTGATGATGCCAAGGCGGGCCGATTCCAACTGCGTCACCGGCTCAAACCCGGCCGGGTAATGCACTTCCCACACTTCGCCGATCGCGTTGCGAAACGTGACGTACGGCCGCGAGCCGGGGTTGCAGGCGTAGTCGTTGTAAATCTCGATCTGCGCGTCATCGGCGACGCGCTTGGCGCGCCAGCCGTCGGGCAGAAAGTCCCACGCCGTCCTCCCGCTGGGCTCGGGCATGCCAGGCGTGTCCGGACTGCTGTAGGTGAGCGCGCCTGCCGCGCCGGGCAGAATGCGGGCACGGTTGGCGAACGAACCGGGATTGGTCGTCGTCGCCGCCAGCGAGGACGGGTTGCCGCCGATTTCGGGGAGCGTGTAGACGTCGTCGTGCGTGTCGTTGGACTTGATCATGGTGGCTCGTGTGCTCCCTCGCGTCATTCAAAGACGCAAAACAACCAGCGAAACAACTAACGCGGCCTTGGCGGAGCAGGGAAGACATGGACGAAACGTGCCGCAATGGAGAATCGCAGGCCCGTGTTCGTTCGCTTCCCTACGCCGGTGCCAGCCGGATCAGGTTCTTCGGGTTTGATCTCAGTCGCGATTTCCGCGCGCTTAACAAACGCGTGCGGATCGCGACACCCCGAGCGAACGGTAACAGTCTAGGCAGTTCGGCCTGCGATCACAACCACTTACGCGCCAGGCGGACGGCGAATTGCTTCGGGGGGGGCGTTGAAGCGTGTGACAAAGCGGGGCATTCGCCTTTTGAAATTGCGATCGACCGAACCAGCAGGATTGCCAGCCAGCGTGATCCGCGGTGCGCGGAACGCCAACCGCCGAACCCCTTAGTTCAACAGTTTGCGCTCTACGCGTGTGCGCCAGGCTGTGATGCCGACGAACGATCAGTTCGCCGGCGCGCCGAACCCGCCTGCGGGGGCCGGGGCTTCGACGGGGGTTTCACCCGCGCCACCTGGAGCCGGAGCGGGCACCGCCGAGGCGGGCGGGGTCTGGCCGAGTTCGCCCGGCAGCGCGGGCAGTCGTTCGCCCGCCGCGAGGATCTGCGACTTCATGTCCCGCGCGTCGGTCAGCAGGCCGGCTGCGCCGGGGCTGTCGGGGAAGGCCGGCATGCCGACCTGCACTCGCTGGCCGTCCAGCGTGATCAGGCGATGGAGCGTGATCAACTGCGACACCAGTCCCGCGTTCTTCACCGCCACGGGTGTGTCGCCGCCGATGACGCTGTCGAGCTTGTTCTTCGATTCCGACAGCTTCTCGTTGGCGGCGTTGATCAGGTTGCTGATCTCCTGTGTATCGACGCTGGGCAGATCGCTGGGGACGGTAAGGCCGGCATCGCTGAGCGCGGTCTTCAGCAGTGCCGAAGCGGTGCTGACCTCGCCCAGCAGGCTGGCCTCGTCGGCGGCGATCGCGCCCTGCACGCGAAGCACGTTCGCCAGCGGCAGGTTGTACCGGCCGCTGTGCAGCGCTTCCTTCAGGTCCTTGTACGCCTTGGCGCCCGGCCCCTGAACCGAGACGTTCTTGTTCTTGCCCACCTCGCCCGCGGCGGTGGCGGCATCGCCATAGTATTTGGCGGCATCGTCGAGCGCGTTGGCGATCGCGGCTCGTTTTTCCTTCGCCAGCACCAACAGCTTGGCCAGATCTCCGGCCTTGCCGTTGATCGAGATGGCAACGTTGTCCTCACCGGTGAGAATCGACCCGGCAATCTTCTTCTGGCCGGCGACGCGCGCCTGCGTCTCGGTCCAGCCGCCGTTGATCGCCTCGACCTGCTTCTGGAGCAGTTCGATCCCCGCGTTGGTGGCGGCCTCCTGGCCCTTGGCGACCGCGAGGTCGGCCTCCAGGCGGTTGAGCTGATCGGTCGTCACGTCGGCCTTGACCGAGCGGTCTTCGGCGCTCTTGCGCGCCTCGGCGCCCTCGGCGAAGATCTTGACGGACGCGTCGCCCTTCAGCTTTGCCGCCTCGGCAAACTTCGCCTCCGCCGTGGTGAGGGCGGCCTCGCGTTCCTTGCCGAGCGTGTCGATTTGTTCTTTGCGCTGGGCGATCTCGCCTTCGAGCCGGCTGATTTCCTGTTTCACGCCCGCGATGGTCGGGATCGCGCCCTGGCCGCCTTCGGGGGTCCAGGTCGGGCTGCTGGCGTCGCCCTGCATCTTCTTGATCTGCAGTTCGATCGCGACGACCGCCGCCTTCGGGTCGTACTTCTCGTAGCCGCCGGCCAGGTAGTTGATGTAGGTCACCTGCTGCGCGAGGACGCGCAGGTCGGAGAGCGTGCCGCGGATCTTCTGCTCGATGTTGCCCAGTTCGGCCCGCTGCGCCAGCGCCAACTGCGCGGCGTAGTCGCCCGCCGCCCCCGCGGCGGTGGCGCGGAAGACCGGGTCGGCCGACTTATCGCTGGCGGCGGACTTGAAGGCGTTGAACGCGGCGTCGGCAACGGTGGGATCTTCGCCGACCTGAAGAACGTCAACCTTGTCGTTCTCCGCCGCCGCCTTTTCCAGCTTCTCCTGGACCGATTTGTCGGCGGACGAAATATCATCGCAACCGACGATCCACACTCCCGCCGTGGCCATGCTCAGCACGGCGACTCGCTTCAACGGTGCAAACATCACTGGTGATCTCCTGCAGGATTATGCGCAACTTCCGCCTGTACCGACGATTGTGCCGTTCCGCCTCGCCCAAGTCAATTTGCGTCGACCCGCACAACACCATCCGCAAATCCCATCTCCGGCTCGGATTACACTCTCGGCGTCGTCAACGCTATGATCCAGCGCAGAGGTGCGCGAAATGACCATTAAACTCGCCAGCGAACCGTCATTCGGAAACATCGCCAGGCAACTCGGCAAGCTGGACCCCTTCCACAAAGGGTATTACGGCTTCGCCCCGTCGGACACGTGGACGCCAAACGTAAATCTTTATGAATCAGACGTTTGTTATCTCGTCTGCGTGGATTTGGCGGGCGTGGAGAAGGGGCAGATCGACGTCGTCGTCCACGATCAGCGGCTTCGGCTGACAGGCAAGCGCGACGTGCCCATCAAGGACGCCTCCGACGGCTGCAAGCCCAAGGTGCGAATTCACCTGATGGAAATCGACCACGGCGCCTTCAGCCGCGAGGTCGAGCTGCCCGCCGACGTCGACCAAACCCGAATTTCGGCGTCGTTTATAAACGGTTTGCTGTGGATTGAGTTACCCAAGAAATGAGACGTGCAACGTGACGCGAGTGTGACGTGAAAGACCGGCGAAGTCCTCCTTTCACGTCACACTCGCGTCACGCTACACGCATCCCCATTATGCCAGACACCCAGATCATCTCCCGCACTGAAACGCACACCGTGCTCAAGACCGCCGCCAGCGCGCAGCTCACGGTGCCGAACACCCTGCCGATCCTGCCGATCCGCAATCTTGTCGTCTTCCCCGGCACGGTCATGCCCCTGAACATCGGGCGGCCGCGGTCGAAGGCGCTGCTCGACGAAGTGATGCCCGGCGACAAGATCATCGGCGTCGTCACCCAGCGCGACGGCGGCGTGGACGACCCGACCCACGAACAACTTCACACGATGGGCGTCATCTGCGTCATCCTGAAGCTGTTCAAGCTGCCGGACCAGAACCAGTCGATCATCGTTCACGGACTAGCCCGGTTTCGCCTGCACGCGGTCACCCGCGACGACCCCTTCATGCTCGGCCGGATCGAGATCCTCGACGAGCCGCCTGGCGAAGGAAAGGAGCTCGACGCCCTCGTCGCCAGCGTGCGCCAGCAGGCGAACCGGGTGATCGAGCTGTCGCCCAACACGCCGGACGAGGCCCAGCAGGTGCTGGCGGGCATTCAGAACCCCGGCTCGCTGGCCGACTTCCTCGCCGCCAACGTCGCCGCGGATGCGGGCGAGAAGCAGTCGATGCTGGAAGAGCTCGACGTCGAACGCCGCCTGCGCATGGTCGCCGGCAAGCTGGCGACGCAGCTCGACGTGCTCGAGCTGCAGGGCAAGATCCAGTCGCAGGTGAAGGAGACGATCGACAAGAACCAGCGCCGCTACTACCTGCAGGAGCAGTTGAAGGCCATCCGCAAGGAACTGGGCGAAGGCGACCCTGCCGGCAACAGCGAGGCGGAGAACCTGCGCGAAAAGCTCGTCGCCGCCAAGCTGCCCGAGGCGATCATGAAGGAGGCCGAGCGCGAGCTGGGCCGCCTCGACACGATCCCCTCCGCCAGCCCTGAGTACGGCGTCATCCGCACGTACCTGCAAATCCTGAGCGAACTGCCGTGGTCGGTCGAATCGAAGGACAAGCTCGACCTCGCGGAGGCGCGGGCGATCCTCGATCGAGACCACCACGGCCTCGACAAGGTGAAGAAGCGCATCATCGAATACCTGGCCGTCCGCAAGCTGAAGCAGGACGCCAAGGTGGAGGAAAAGGCCGACGAGAACCACGTCGAACGCGAGGCGTCGGGCGAGTTCGGCGGCGCGATCCTGTGCCTGGTGGGCCCGCCGGGCGTGGGCAAAACGTCGCTGGGCAAGAGCGTGGCGGAGGCGATGGGGCGGAAGTTCGTGCGCGTCGCGCTCGGCGGCGTGCGCGACGAGGCCGACATCCGCGGCCACCGCCGCACGTACATCGGCTCAATGCCGGGACGCATCATCTCCGAGCTGCGCAAGGTCGGCACGCGCAACCCGGTCATGATGCTCGACGAGATCGACAAGATGAGCTCCGACTTCCGCGGCGACCCCGCGTCGGCGATGCTCGAAGTGCTCGATCCGGCCCAGAACCACACGTTCACCGATCACTACCTCGACGTGCCGTTCGACCTGTCGAAGGTGCTCTTCATCGCCACCGCCAACACGATGGACTCGGTCCCCGGCCCGCTGCGCGACCGCATGGAGGTGATCGAGATCCCCGGCTATACGGCGACCGACAAGTTCTACATCGCCCGCCGATACCTCGTCCCGCGCCAACTGACGGCCAACGGGCTGACGAAAAACCACGTGAAGTTCTCCGACGCTGCGCTGCGCGAGGTGATCGACAGCTACACCCGCGAGGCCGGCGTGCGCAACCTGGAACGGCAGATCGGCTCCATCGCCCGATCGGTGGCGGCGGAAGTCGTCGGCGGCAAGACCGACAAGGTCGTCGTCGACGTGCCCATGGTGCAGCGCGTGCTCGGCACGCAGCGATTCGAACCCGAACTCGCCAGCCGCACGTCGGTGCCCGGCATCGCCACCGGCATGGCGTACACGCCGTTCGGCGGGGAGATCCTCTTCATCGAAGCCACCCGCATGGCGGGCAAGGGCGCAACCATCCTGACCGGCCAGATCGGCGACGTCATGAAGGAATCGGCGACGGCGGCGTTTTCGCTGATCCGGTCGCGGGCGGAAGCGCTCGGGATCGACGCGAAACGCCTCGCCGACAGCGACATTCACATCCACGTCCCCGCCGGCGCGGTGCCGAAGGACGGGCCGAGCGCGGGCATCGCGATGTATACGGCGCTGGCGTCGCTGCTGACAAACCGAGCCGTGCGGCACGACGTTGCGATGACCGGCGAGATCACCCTTCGCGGCCTTGTCCTGCCCATCGGCGGGCTGAAGGAAAAGACGCTGGCCGCCAGGCGGGCAGGCATTAAGGAAGTGATCGTCCCGAAGCGCAACGAAAAAGACCTCGCCGACGTGCCCGATGAAGTGAAGAAGACCGTGAAGTTTCACTTCGTCAGCACCGTGGACGAGGCGCTGGAGATCGCGCTCGTCAAGCCGCGAAAAACCGCCGCCGTAACCAATGGCAGGGCAAAGGTTAAGGGTTAAGGCGATTTAACCCCCTGCCACGTCCCCTGACGGGGATAAACTGAGGTGTGTTGGCCGCGGTGGCTGTGGTATGCCACATGCAGCCCTACCGAAAGGCAGGTTTACATGATCGGGCAATCCGGCATTCGTAATGAGATCAACGTCCTGGTTCGCTACTACTTCGACGCGAAGGAGGACTACCGGCTCGCCGGCGGACGCGCGCCGGATAAGGACCAGAAAGAGGCGCTCTTCCACGAGTGCCAGGTCCGCGAGCGCATGCACAAGGAACTCCAGGAAATCGAGACGGCGATGAACGTCGAGATGAGCGACAACGGCCACGTCTCCGCCGACTACAAGCGCGACTGGGAACGCCTCCGCGGCGCGGTCGCGGGCAACGGGCTTGAGGCCGCCCTGAAACTCGCCCACCAGTCCGATTCGCACGCGGTCGAACAGGCCGAGCGGCTCACCAAGGCCGGCCTGCCCGAACCGCTGCAATCGACCATCGAGAAGCACCTCGGCGAACTCCGCCAGGCACTTCGCCGCCTGGAAGAGTGGACCGCCGCAGAACACGAGGCGACGGCGTAGAGGACGTGTGTAAGGGGTCGCGGGAGTCGTAGGTCGTGGGTTCGCGGAAGTTGGCAGGAACGCAACCGACCTACGACCCACGACTCCCATCCCCGCGATTTAATCAAAGTATTGCCTCCGTGCGGGCTTTCCCCCACAATCACGCTCATAATGAGCACTGCCGACACCGATGTTCCGTTTTTGATCAATGTCGTTGAGAAGTGGACGGTCATCGAGTTCACGACCGCGTCGTTGATGGATCCGCTCGTGCTCGAGCGAACCGGGCAGGCGCTCTACCGGCTGATCGACGCGGAGGACCGCCGGCTGATCATCCTCGATTTCTCGCGCGTGCAGTACATCAGCAGCCAGGCGATCGGCATCGTGCTGACCATGAACAAGAAGCTCAGCGGGCTGAAGCGAAGCAAGTTCATCCTGTGCGGCGTGGGCGACAAGCTGATGCAGTTGATCAAGATCACGCGGCTGGACCGCCTGCTGACGATCAAGCCGACGCAGGAAGAGGCCGTGAAAGTGCAGTTGATTTTGTAGTGAGTTGCGAATTGCGAGGTTTTCCTTCCTCGCAACTCGCAACTTCTCCCCAAAGGAGGAGCCCATGAAAGGCATCGGAGCAGGCGTTGGCCTGATCGGCATTCTTCTCGCCGCCGGGCTGATCTTCTACATGACCTGGGGCGGACCGGGAAACCCCGGCTACGTGCGTCCGGCGATGGAGGCCAAGCGCGACACCGAAGAGCTGGCCAACGCCCTTTCCGGCCGCGATTCCAAGGGGGCGCCGGTCACCGACTCCATCACCTTTGAAACCACGCCGAAAGGCATTCTCGTCAAAACCGTCGTCCCCGGCGGCGCGCTGGACGCGAAATACGGCCTCAAGCCCGGCGACCTCATCACCGACCTCGGCCCGCTCACCGCCGACCAGTTCACCGGGTCGGACGGCACGGCCCGCGACTACATGCAGGCCCAGTACGCCCGCCCTGACGAGTGGACCGTCCGCCGCGGCGACCAGAAGATCTCGCTCCCGCGAGACCGCAACGTCGGCGTCGCCCCGGTCGTCCCCACGCCCGACCAGCCCGCCGTCGCCACGCCGCAATCCGACGCCCCCGCCGCGCCGGCAAACGAACAGCGCGGCAACCCGCGGAAACAGGCGCACGACCTGCTGAAAAAGATCGAAACCCATTAGTAACACGGGCGCGCGTCCCGCCCGCGGCATACGAATGAAGACACGGGCGGAACGCCCGTGCTACCGCAATAACAAAGGCGGCCGAGCAACGTGAAATTGCTCGGCCGCCTATATCATTTGATCGGATCGAGATCGCGGGCGTGTGACGCCGCGGCGATCACTTCTTCCAAACGCGAGCCTTGAACTCTTCGAGCGCCGCTTTCAGGCCGGCCTCGACTTCGTCGGTCAGTTCCTTCTTCTCCGACAGCAGGTCGTAGGCCGGGCTGGCCTTGAAGGTGTCGAGGAAGCCGTTCTGGAACTCGGCCACGCGGGCGACCGGGACATCGTCGATGTAGCCCTTGGTGGCAGCGTAGATGACCGCCACCTGCTCGGCGACGCTCATCGGCTTGAACTGCGGCTGCTTCAGCAATTCGACCAGGCGTGCACCGCGGTCAAGCTGGCGCTGGGTGGCGGGATCGAGTTCGGTGCCGAGCTGGGCGAAGGCTTCCAGTTCGCGATAGGCGGCCAGGTCCAGACGGAGCGAGCCGGCGATCTTCTTCATCGCCTTGGTCTGGGCGTTACCACCCACGCGAGACACGCTCACGCCGACGTTGATCGCGGGACGCACGCCCGAGAAGAACAGTTCGGGTTCGAGGTAGATCTGGCCATCGGTGATGCTGATGACGTTGGTCGGGATGTACGCCGACACTTCGCCTTCCTGCGTTTCGATGATCGGCAGCGCGGTGAGCGAGCCGCCGCCGAGGTCGGCGGAGAGCTTGCAGGCGCGTTCGAGCAGACGGCTGTGTAGGTAGAACACGTCCCCTGGATAGGCTTCGCGGCCCGGCGGACGACGCAGCAGCAGCGAAAGCTGGCGATACGCGGCGGCCTGCTTCGAAAGGTCGTCGTAAACGCACAGCGTCGCCTCGCCCTTCCACATGAAGTATTCCGCCATCGCGGTGCCCGCGTACGGGGCGATGTACTGGAGCGGCGCCGAGTCCGACGCGGCAGCGACGATGACGGTCGTGTAGTCCATCGCGCCGTTGGCCTTGAGGATTTCGACGATGCCGGCGACGGTCGATTCCTTCTGGCCGACCGCGACGTAGAAGCACTTCACGCCGGTGCCCTTCTGGGCGATGATCGTGTCGATGGCGATGGCGGTCTTGCCGGTCTTGCGGTCGCCGATGATCAGTTCGCGCTGGCCGCGGCCGATCGGGATCATCGAGTCGATCGCCTTGATACCGGTCTGGAGCGGCTCCTTGACGGGCTGGCGCTCGGCGATGCCGGGGGCGATGATGTCGAGCTTGCGGGATTCAGACGAGGCGATCGCCGGGCCGCCATCAAGGGGCTGGCCAAGCGGGTTCACCACGCGGCCGATGACCGCTTCGCCGACGGGCACTTCGAGCAGGCGGCCGGTCGTCTTGACCGAGTCGCCTTCCTTGATGTGCAGGTAGTCGCCGAAGATGACCGCGCCGATCGCGTCTTCTTCAAGGTTGAAGACCTGGCCCATCGCGCCGTTCTGGAACTCCAGCAGTTCGCCGGCCATGGCGTTCTTCAGGCCGTAGATGCGGGCGATGCCGTCGCCGACCTCAATAACCGTGCCGACATCCGACACCTGGAGCTTCTGCTCGTACGCTTCGATTTCGCGCTTCAGGACGCTGGTGATCTCAGAGACGTTGATGGCCATATGTTCCTCTTGCTTTTGTTAGCCGCAGATGGACGCAGATCAACGCAGATAAGAGGAAAACTCGGGGCAGGCATTGCCTTTGAACGTCTTCTTCTCTGTCTCTGTGCCTCTGTGTCTCTGTGGCCGCCTTTCCATTATCTGCGTTTATCCGCGGCTAACTCAGACAGCGGCGACGAGCCGCTTCTTGATCGTTTCCAACTGGGTCTTCACGCTGCCGTCGATCAGCGAATCGCCGATCTTCAGGATGATGCCGCCGATGATCGAATCGTCAACGGTCTGGGTGACGCTCGCGTTCTTGCCCAGCTTGTTGCTGATCTGCTGGCGGACGCCTTCCAGATCGTGGTCGCTCAGCGGCTGCGCGACGGTAACGGTCACGTCCACGTTGCCGGCCCGCTCGTCGAGGAGGCGCTTGAACGCCTCGGCGATGCCGCGGATGTCGCCAAGGCGACCCTTGGTGTTCAGCAGCTTCAGGTAGGCGACCAGCAACTCGCTCGCCCGGCCGCCGAAGACGTTGTCGATCAGCGTCGCGCGCTCGCCATGCCCCACCGAGGCGTCGGCAAGGTAGGCGGCAAACGTGCGGTCCTGTTCCACGACATGCGCGATGCCGGCGAGCTCCTCGGCGACCTGCGTTGTGATCCCGCGCGAGTCGGCCAGCTCCAGCAGCGCCTGGGCGTAGCTGGTGAGCGTGGCAGCGTTTTCGTTGCTTTTTGACATTGTGCTGATCCGGGGGATCGGAGATCGAAGATCGCGAAGGTCGGCGATCCCGACCCACGACCCACGACCTACCACCCACGTCCTTAGTTCGCGTTCAGTTGGCTCAGGGCCGAGTTCACCAGTTCACGCTGATCGTCGACGTTCAGGTTTCGACGCAGGATCTTCTCGGCGATCGAGGTGCTCAGGACGGCGGCGTGCTCGTGGATTTCCGCCACGGCGGCCTTGCGGCTGGCCTCGATGTCGCGGAGGGCGCGTTCCTTGGCTTCCTCGGCTTCCTGCTGGGCCTGCATCTTGATGCGGGTGGCGGCGGCCTGGGCGTCGGACTGGGCCTTTTCGAGGATGGCGCGGACTTCGTCGCCGGCCTTGGTAAGCTGGGCCTGATATTCGGCCTGCTGCGCGAGGGCGGCCTTGCGGGCGGCCTCGGCTTCCTCGATATCACGGCGGATCTTGGCTTCGCGTTCGCCGAGACCCTTGGAGATCGGGCCCCAGGCCGCCTTGGTCAGGATGATCAGCAGCGCGACGAAGACGACCAGCGTGACGATCGCGGTCATCAGGCCCTGATTGACGGTCGGGGGCAGGCCGGCCTTCTCGACGCCGTGCACGTCCGCAGCGGCCTGCGCGATCGCCGGGACGGCGAGGATCAGCAGCGTTGCAATGCTCTTGTTCATCGGATCAATCCTTGATTTCTTCCACAAACCCAATTCAAGTCCAAAGGCCCGCCGGCGACGGTCAGGTCGCCGGCGGGCGGGCGTTCTTACTTGAGGGCGACCAGCAGGCCGACGACGACCGCGAACAGCGCGACGCCTTCGACCAGCGCGGCAGCGATGATCATGTTGGCGGCGATACGGCCGCCGGCCTCCGGCTGACGGGCGATCGACTCCAGCGCCGAACCGCCGATCTGACCGATACCACGGCCAGCACCGATGACCGCCAGGCCCGCGCCGATCGCGGCCAGGCCGGCGCCGATCGCGGTGTACGGAGCCGGGGCAACCACGGCGGCTTCCTGGGCCGAAGCGATCGCCGGGGCAGCGAGGGTGGCCAGGCCGGCCAGCTTGATGAACTTGCTCATTTGAATCTCCAGTTTTCGTGTGATCCGCCGCACCGAGCCCGGCGGATCGCCTCTCTTCAAACCACCCCGGCGAAACGCTCGCCAGGGTCTTTACGGCGATCGCTCGATCCGATCGCCGCCGGTCACCATTTCGGGTCGTCCGCGCCTGTTTCCGAGGGAACCCGGCAGTCGCACGGCCAATCCTCCTTTAGTGGGCCGGATGAGCTTTCGCGTGAGCACGGGCCGCGTCGCGCTCACGCACCGCGTGAGACTCGGCCAACTCGTGCCCCTCTGCTTCCTCTTCGTGATGTTCGTCGTGATGATGCGTGATCAACTGGCTGATGAACAGCGACGCGAGGAACGTGAACAGGTAAGCCTGCAGGCAGGCCACGAACAGTTCCAGCACCAGGATCGCCACCGACGAGATGACCGACACGATCGTCACGCCCGCCCCGATGCCAAAGCCGGCGGCGTTGATCGCGGTCGGGCCGAAGCTGATCAGCACCGCCAGCAGGATGTGCCCCGCGGTCATGTTCGCCGCCAAACGGACGGCCAACGCGAACGGCTTGATCAGCATGCCCAGGATTTCGACCGGCACCATGATCGGGAACAGCCACCACGGGGCGCCGCCGAGGAAGTGGTGCAGCCAGCCGGAGAAGCCGTTGGCGTTGATGCCGTTGAACTGAATGACGCAGAACACGATCAGCGCCAGCGTGGCGGTGACCCAGAAGTTGCTCGTGGCGGTCCCGTAGATGGGATAGAAGTTGTGGAACACCTGCCCGAAGATCAGCTTCTGGATGGCGTCGAACGGGATCAGGCCGAGCAGGTTGGTGATCAGGATGAAGAAGAACAGCGTCCACATCAGCGGCATGAATCGATTGGTCTCGTCGCCGAGCAGCGGCTTCACGACGTCGTTGCGGATGAAGACCAGCAGCGCCTCGAAGAAATTGCGGGTGCCGGTGGGCACGATCTCGCCGCTCTGATAGCGGCGGGCAAGCCGGGGGAAGATCAGCAGCATGATCGCCGCCGCGCTGAGCAGCATGATCATGTGGTTGGAGACCACCCAGAACCCGTTGATGCTCAGAATCCTGGTATCAACAACGTGGTCCAGCGGGCTGCCAGCGGCGAGGAGCGAGCTAATCATCCTTGGTTCCCTTGTAACGTTTGCGTCGGCGTCGGATCGCCCTTCAATGCGCGATGGACGAGCGTCGATTCAACTACCAATGTCGCGGCGTAAAACCCGCAGATCATCACCGCGGTGGCGTTCGGGGTAAGCGAGAAGACCTTGATGGCCAGCAGCAGCCCGACCACGCTGATGCCGGTCCGCACGCCCGCCAGCAGCATCACCATCGTGACGACGTGGTCGGCGGGCTTGCCGGCGGAGTGGAGGATGATCCAGAGCGACAGCACCGCGTTCACCGCCGCGACGACGAGCGCGCCGGCGAACGCCGACCACCAGCCCGGATGGCCGGCAAACAGCACCACCATCGCGATGATCGCCGCCACCGCGCCGTTCGTCACCACCACGCTGCGGGGCAGTTGGCGGATCAGCCGTGGCGATACCGTCGCCATCGCGGCCTTGTCGGCCGCGGGGTCGCTGGACGGGGTTGTCTCGGTTGAAGGAGTTGTCACCGCATCACCCGGTTCACCGCGCGAAGCATCAGATAAAGACCTGCAAAGAACCCGAACGCACCGCCGGCCAGCATCAGCCACGGGCCGGTCGACCATTTGCCGTCCAGCCAGTAGCCCAGCCCGCCGGGAAGCAAAACCGCGGCAAGGAACTCGAAACCAATCCCTGCCACGTTGCCCACCTGACGCGCCAAAGACTCCTTCGACGACGCCCAATCGGGCACTTTCTTAGGCGAACGATCGTCCGTCGGCGGTGTTGAATCGCCCTCGGCCATGTGGTGCTCGCCGCCTGCTTCTCTGTGTGAATCGTGCCTTCACCACCCGACGCAATGACCGAGTCATCGCCCTCAAATTCGGGTGAGTCGCGGAGCGTAAGGGGAACGGTCGGGGAGGTCAAGAAATGGACTCTGGGCAAGGTGCGCTAGATTGCCGCAGGGGTGGGGAAATCGAAAAACGTCGAGTGCCGAATGTGGAATATCGAATCAAGGCCCAGACCTCATACAGGGCGCGGGGGCAACAGGACCAATTCCGTAACCCGATTCACATTCGACATTTGGCGCTCGACATTCGACGGTCCTCCCCCCACACTTCCCGCATGTCCTGGACGGCCCGCAACTTCCTCTTCCTCATCATCGCCTGCCTCGGCGCGGTCGTAGCGGCGGGGCTGGATTGGGGATTGCCGACCCGGGACAGCGACCGGTTTCTCTTCGCCAGCCGCCGGACGTGGTCGGGCGAGGAACTGGCGACATACGGACAGGACCGCGGCGACGCCACGCGCGGCGCCGACGTCGACCGCGACCCGCTCCATCGTGAAGGCCGCCCCATCGTCATCAATCCTGATGACGCAAGCCGGGCGGAGATCATCCGGCGGTATCGGCTCTACTCAAATCAGCCGGACGAGATGATCACCTTCATGTCGCTTCAACAGATGAAGCCCGGCGAGGGGGATTTCGACCCGAGGCTTTATCAATACGGCGGGCTGTGGATCTATCCCGTCGGCGCGTTGCTGAAGGCGGCGTCCATCCTCGGATGGATCGACCTGCGGCCGGACGTGGCGTTCTATTACGACCATCCTGAACAGTTCGGCCGGTTTTACGTCGTCGCGCGCGCCTACACGCTGGGCTGGTATCTCGCGTTGCTGGCGACGTGCGCGATGATCGCACGGAAGTTCGCCGACGAAGACATCGTCGCCGCCGGCGCCGCCGCGATCGTGGGCGTATGCCCGGCCGTCTTCGCGCTGGCGCACGAGGCGAAGCCTCACCTGCCCGGCGCGACGCTGATGGCGATCGGTTGCCTGCTCGCGATGCGCTACGTCGAGCACGGCCGCAGGCGCGACGCGATCGTCGCGGGCATCGCCTGCGGGCTCGCCGCCGGCATGGTGCTGTCGGCGGCGGTGATCGGCGTCGTACTGCCGGTGATGGCGCTGCTGCGGCGCGACCGCTGGGGCACGCGGCTCGTCGCGGTGCTGCTCGGCGCGGCCAGCTATGTGCTGGCATACGCGGCCACGAATCCGTACGTGCCGATCAACCTCATCAGGGACGCGTCGGCGGTCGCGTCCAACTTTTCCAACACCAGCGTGATGTACCGCGGCGGCCCCGTCGCCGACAGCCTCGGCAGCGGCGCGAAGCGGTTATTGGAGGCCGCGTCGATTCCCGCCATTGCTATCTTCGTCGCGTCGATCGTCGCCGTCCTCTCGCGCCGGCGTCGCCTGGGGGCGATGGGCGTGCTGCTGGTCGTCCCGGCGTCGATCGCGCTGCTTCAGTTCTTCGCGCTCGCAGCCGGCAAGCCGGGGGAATACGGGCGATTCGCGCTGTTCCCGGTCGTGGCGATCGCGATCGGCTGCGCGTGGATAATCGGGCTGATCCCGCACCGCGGGCTGCGATTGTCGACGATGATCGTCGCGCCGGCGCTGATCGGCGTTCTGG
The DNA here is from genome assembly GCA_037189665.1 of Phycisphaerae bacterium. Classification (GTDB taxonomy): domain Bacteria; phylum Planctomycetota; class Phycisphaerae; order Tepidisphaerales; family Tepidisphaeraceae; genus BPJO01. Next base: position 30,222 of record JBBCIV010000176.1, read on the forward strand.
CGACGCTGCCGTACGTCACCGCGTTCAACCTCGACGCCCGCCGACAGGGCACTCGCGAGCTGGCCGCCGTCGAGATCGATACGCTCGCAGCGCCCGGCCGCACCCTCAGCGTCCGCGCCGAGCCGGCGCCCTACGCCGTCCCCCCGATCGACTGGTGGCAGTGGCGAGCCGTGCTCGACCCGACCGGCGAGACGACCGGCGACCCGGCGACGGCCGACGTCGCGGTCCGCGCCGTCGATTCCCTCGCCGACCTCCCGCCGCCCCCCGCCGGCTACCGCCGCCTCTACATCGACGCCGGCCAGCGGCCGTCGCCGATCACGTGGGCGAACAAGCCGTTCGAAATCCTGGTTCGCGAGTGATGCTTGCGCCGCCGCGTGCGCACAGCTTCTCTGGCGATCGTCATCAGGACGAGGGTTTCGGAAGCAATCATTTGCGGCGAGTCCGCGTGGCACGGGTTTTCAACCCGTGATTCCCGCGTGCCAACACGAGTTTGAAAACCCGTGGCGATTTCCCGGCTGGCGATGCCTGAACGCCATTTATGCACTACTTATCTGAGTTGCCATGCACTACTTTTCGGTGGGCAACTGTTTGGCTCGACGACGTTGTCTCCGCCAGTCAGGGAGGCTGCAATGCCCGCTCTCAAACGGCGTAAACGGCGAGCGCCCAAGCTCTGTGCTTCACTCGCGTTCGCAACATTGGCTGGCATGTCAACTACCGTCATCCTGGCTTGCTGAGCAACGCTGGGCGACCATTGATCTCCCAAACATCACGAAGCAAGAAGTGCTGGGGATCTTCTTGACACAACCCGCAAGCAAACGAACGAGGACCGATCGTCGCCCGAATCCCCCGAGGGATGATGGGCGTGTCGATCATATCGACGCGGCCTGAACGAACAGCGTTGAGTATCATACATGGCAAAAAAAGTTTGCCTTCAGCCTCCTTGACGATATGAGATTCAGCTCCGAACGCCGGCTGGAGTGGAATGCCGTCATCCCATGAGAGCGGCGGGCCGTGATGAACTTCGACGTTCCACCGAATCGCCCAACTGACGCAGTAGTATCGGGGGTAGTTCCACCTCTTGAACCGCGCATTGCAACACGGTCGTCGCGGCGGTGTCCGGCACGCGGTCGACCTGCAAGCCCCATACTTCCAATTCGATCGACACGCAGTCGAAATCGCCGCCCGGCGCGAGTCCGGCTTCCGACATCGCTTCCATGGCCTGCTGGCGGACGTCCAGTAGCTCTGCCACCGGGCCGAATCCCATTCCGGGCCGGTGGCGAACCATGACGCACCGCCACCTGAAACGCCGCGTCTCCCGCAACGGAAACTCCACCGGTTGGCGTTTCGTCCTGCTCGCGTTGAGTTTCAGGCGCGCCGATCCGTACTCCGGTGGCCATTCAGGCTAGCCGCTGGTGGCGTTGGTATGCAGCCTGCCAAAGCGGACCATATTCTCCCAGAACAATATTCAAATCCTGCCGTGGAATCAGCTCCGACTTCAGCGGACTGGAGTTGCTCAACTGTCACCGTGCAGATCGCTCCCGTGAGCCTGTACTCTCCGCCGCCACCGCTGTGACATTCGGTCAGTTCACCATACGTTACGGCGACGGCGTCCTGCACCTGCCACGCCGTGTCGAACTGGATCAGCATGAAACCGTAGTCGAAGAGCATGCCAAGGCTGAACGACCGTCGCCGGATCGTCGGCCGGCACTCGGCGTAGAGCATCCATGCCCATACCGCCACCGGCACGAGTACCCAAAACCAGCCGTGAAAGTACATCGCCCCGATCGCCACGACCGTGATCAATGTCACGACGGCCTCGCAGTTTTCGAGGCGGATGGCGGGTTTGGGCCGCGATTGCCACGCCGGGCTCTGCATTGGCCCGATCCGCGTGCCGAAGGCCGCCTGATCCTCCAACGGCGGGAGGGCGACGTCCACCGCACCTTCGCCGCGTTTTTCGGCGAAGGCGATTTCGGTCTTCGCGTCGCGGATCTGTTTGGCGCGGGCGACGAGCGCATCGCCTTTCTGCGTGATCTTCAGCCCCACGTCATGACCTGCATTTCCCAACGTGACGTGTGCCGCGATTGCCGCTGGTGTGCCTTGCGCCGGGCTTCCGGCGCAGGTAGATAGCGGTGGAGATGGTGGACCTGATCGGGCGACTGGCACCGGCGAAGGACGGAATCAGGTCACGTTGCCGAGTCGCGGGCGCATAACCACGTCACACGCAACGTCGATGACGCGGAGCGGGGTTCACCAATTGGGTAAGGGTAGACGCAGACACGACCGACTCCCGCGGGGCATGGCTTAAAAGGATTTCCATTCCTCGTTTTGTTGTTTCTCTCTCAACTCCTAACCCAAGGAAAGGACGGGTGCCCCATGGCACGTACGAATCTGACGGCGGCAAGCCGCCAACTGTTTGAACGCAGGACCGACGAGCGGTTCATCGTATGGAACATGACGATCGCCGCCGGTCCACAGCAGCGTCAGCAGGGCGATGCCCTTGACCACGCCGTGATGCCAGCCCAACCACTGGTGATGGACCAGGTCCATCTTGCAGGCGTGGGGCTCGTCCAGCACCGAGTCGTCCAGCACTAGCACGCCGGAGCCGGGCCGCACTTCGGAACGCACCTCGGCCCACAGGGCTTCGGCGTCGGTCTCGAGCCGGTGCAGCAGCCGGGTGTAAGCGTCATGGGCGGCTTGCTCGCCGGGCCCGGCGAGCCTGGGAGGCTGGGTGCGTTGCGCCTCGGCGGCCGTCGCCTGCAGGGGCGTGGCGATGAGGGAGTCGATGAAGTCCGTATCCGTCACCTTCGCTCGGCTCATGTCCCGGAATCCAGCCAGCGGACGAACACGGCGCAATCGCATAATCTTGCGGAGTGCGTAACTCCCATTACACTAAATATGGCGAATTCCGTCGCCTTCGCCGATCGATCAATTCGTTAAAGGGCGGGGGCGGAAACGTTTGTCAGTCGCCGGAAGCCATGAGTTATATGAAGCTGCAACACACTTTAGCGTTTGTAGTTTTGATCTTTGCTACGTCCTCGGCGCTGTGTGCCAAAGATCTGCTCCAAGACATAAAAGTGGACAAGAACGCCCGGGCTACGTGGACAAAAGACGGCCTAAAGATTAGCCGTGTAAAAGCTGACAAGGACATCTGGCTCTGGACGCCGAGGCAGTACGCCCCCCCGGGCAAACTCACCCTACGCGTTAGAAGCGATGGCGGTCTGGTACGTGTCCGCTTTGCGGGGCTTCTCACATTCTTCGACGCGACGGCACCTGGCAAAATCGTTCATGAAACACCAACGACTAAAGAGCGAAAAGAGTTCGACGCGAAAGGGGCGCTTCGTAACGGTGTTTGGTCCACGATCGAGTGGACTGTCGAGAGCAATCGAGCTGTTGTTTTAATCGACGGCGTCAATTGCGCAACGTTCTATGGCGACTATCAGAGCGCAGCCCGGCACATATCGCTCGTGACTTCTGAAAATGACACGATCGTTGTGTCGAAGTTCGAATTCGAGTCGCTCAAAGACGTGGTGATGCCAGACACGATCAAGGAAGTGGGCAGTCCAAGCGACAGTTCGGTCAATATCGGTGTACCAACGCAAGCCCCAAAGACAGACGCTCCGCCCCCGCTTAGTGCCGATCCGACCAAGGTCGAACGCCCCGAGTTCCAATTCAAAGCCAAGCCGCTCGTCAAAAACCTCACGTCCATCTCCACGATGCACGTCAGCACCCAACCCGATGGCGAACAGCTCGGCGGCACTGGCGATCTGATCGCCGTGGTGAATGCCGGATCGCGCAACGACAAAGAGGCCGGCGTTGGGTTCTATAACACCAAGATCAACTCGACGATGAAGACCTCGTTCGAGGAGGCCGCCCGTGCGGTGCAATTGAGGTATCCCTATTGGGAGGCGGGCAAGATCGAGTTCAGCTTCGGGGAGAAATTCAACGCCCATGGCGGGCCGTCGGCGGGCGCCGCGTTCGCGCTGCTGATGCTCTCCGTCCTCGAAGGCTTCGACATCGATCCTAACTCCGCCTTTACCGGCGACATCACCGTCGACTGGAAAGTCCGCCCCGTCGGCGGCGTGACGGCCAAGGTGCGCGGGGCCACGCTCGACAAGAAGACCATCGCCTGCATCCCGCCCGACAACGAACAGGCGTTCGTCGACATGGGCGTGCTGTACGGCCCGTCGTCACTCTACGACATACAGGTCTTCTCGATCGCGACATTGCAGGACGCGATCGCCGTGGCGCGAACGGACCGCTCTGTGCAGTTGGCCGGCGCGATCAGCGAATTTGCGGGATTGCAGCAGAAGCTCACCGCGGACGAGAAAGCGGCATTGGCCGACCCGGAAACAAAGAAGGCGCTCGAATCGATCCTGAAGCAGGCCCCCAATCACCTGTCGGCCAAGGCGTTGCTGGCCGTCGTCGACGGCACCGCGCCCAAGGCGCTGTCGGCCAACGCTTCGCTCTATCGTCTGGGCGTCATCTACTCGCCCTACCACGCGATTCTCAGCAAACAGGAGCCGCTCAACCGTGACACGCTCCCGGCTCACCTCACCGCCACCGCCCGCAAGCGGATCACTGCGCTACGTCCCCTTCTGCCCAAGCAGTTCGTTCCGGCCCTCAACGACGTCGCTGCCCTGATCGAAGCCATGGACTCCGCCACCACCGCCAAGACCGACCGCTCCAAAGCCGTCAACGCCCGCATCGACGCTGTTCAGGCTCGCTTCGCCGAACTCTTCGGGGACATGACCTTCGTCGAAAAGCTGGTCCGAGAAGGGTACTGATTCACGTTAGCCTGCCGCACATCCAGAAAACCACCCATTTAGGGGCACATTCAGTCTTGGTTCGTTGATCTGTAATTTTTAGGGCTATCCTGATGAATATTTCTTGATTTATATATAGGACTTATGCACCCGTTCAAACGACTTAAGACATCGTGCTGATTGGCTTGCGTGGATACGCCGTGGCGTTCCCGCAATAATGACACTGGATGAGGTGAGTGGACTGCAATTTGGAACTGTTTTTTCTCGTTCCTGTCAATGTGTTGCCTGATAGCTACGGCATCGCCGCAATTTTTGTCAGTGGAAGACGCGCACAATCCTCCTTGATCGTGTCAGCAGGCTGGTAGCGAGATGCGGCAACTGAGCCGATGTCCGCGATTCGTTGATTGACTTCCAGAGCTTGGAAAGCTGCCGCCGCACCCGGGCGTATGATGGCATAAGCGACGAGGCTAAGCATCACGCGCGAATCAGTTCAACCGGTCGCGGGCACGATGCAGAAAAAATGTGACTAGCGATTGCAGCAGTGCGATACTCCATCGTAGTCAAGAGTTGGTACAAATCCAAAGGGTTTCTGTTGTCGCCAGCCGAGATGCGGTTCTTCGCAGTGCTCGCCCGTGTGGTGTGCCCAAGCGTGGGTATCGCCATGGGAAGTTCGGCTGGCCGACGTCGTGGCTGTATTGGCCAGCCCAAATCTCCCGCCGTGCTCGGCAGGGTGAGCCAGAAACACTTGGATTTCGCGCTGTTCGATCGCCGCACCAGCCGCATCCTCGCTGCCGTCGAACTCGACGACCGATCGCACGATGCCCCGCACGTCCGGCTGCGCGACGCCTTCGTCAACGACGTACTTCGCCATGTCGCCGTCCCATTGATACGCGTGCCAGCCACCCGCAGCTACTCAGCCGTTCACTTGCGTATGCAAGTCCAGTCGCTGTTACCGACACGAAATACTCGGATGCCGAGAAGTTTTCTCCGCACGTCTCGCCGCCGTGTTCGCCGCACGACGACGAAACGGGTCAACTCGGGACGACAAAGGATGATCTATCGTCACCCTGGTTCGAAAGCAGATTGCCAATAAGATACCTACAGAAAGAGGGTTTTACGTACGTGAGGCCGCCTTTGATATCGTGTCGGCCTTGTTGAAAACCCGTGCCACGACGTTTCGAAACAGCTTCTTAGGCGACTTCGGCTCCAACTTCTTCATCACTTCCGGCAATAGCTCATTCTGCCGACGAGGGCTCGCCCTACCAGCGAACCCATTCCAATGCTTTGGTCACCGCTGCCACTCGATTGGTCACGTTCATTTTTGCGTAGATGTGCTCGAGGTGCTTTTGCACCGTTCGGCCGCTGATTTCGAGGATTGTTGCCGCCTCGGGAAGGCTCTTTCCCTCTATGCACCAATACAGCACTTGTGCTTCACGCGCGGTCAGGCCGAGGCTCTTCAGTGCGTCCGGCGATGTCAGGCGGGCCGCACGGCTTAACACGATGATGTATCGGTGTGGGCGCTCGTCACGGATCAGTCGTGCGGCGAGCCGGCCGTCCTAGCCTTCGATGAGCAGGGGTGAGGACGCGAGGGGCTGGCTGGCGGCCTGCGATCTCGCGGCGCGACCAAGCGGCCAACGTCTCCGGCAGGGCCGCCGCAGTGAGAGCCTCGGCCGGCAGGTACTCGGCAAGAAATCGCACCGCCGCCGGCGAGGCGCTGCGCACTCGGCCGGCATTATCGATCGCGATCTGGCCACGATCGATCCGGTCCATCACCAGTTCCAGGCGCGACGCGAAAGCCTTCAGTTCGCTCACCAGCGACGCGTTCTCGTAAGCTTGGCGCAGGTGCGTCCAGCGCTTGCCGCTCACGCGGGGAAGCTTGGAGGATGTCGGCAGGCGAACGATTCGGCATGAGTTACCCACAATTCAGGCGAAGGTCGCGTGCATCGCGGAGGACGTATACGTCATTCTGCGTATTGAGTGCGGATGCGTGATCTTTATGGTTTATCGAGAACGTTAGCACGCCTTCAAGTCTTAAGAAGCGGCGCTGGGTGAAATAGGGAGAAATGCGATGATGAGGACTGCTACAAAGGCCGATTCTGCCCCGCGACGTTTGCGCGGTCGGAACGCGGTGTGCCGTGCCGTTGAGTCGTTGGAGCCACGGCGACTGCTGGCGAGCGTCACGTGGACGTCGGCTAACGGCGGCAACTGGACCGACCCCAACAACTGGACGGATAGCAGTGGCGTCCACCGCGTGCCGGGCGCCCTGGACGATGTGGTCATCTCTCCCCCTGGCGCGCAGACGATCGCGGTCAACGGCGCGCAGGCAGCCCTGTCCGTCACGATGATCGGAGACGACACGCTGAACATCGACGTCAATGGCGCGCTCACGATCGGCGGTAACAGCACGATCAAGAGCCTGACCGTCAGCACGCTTGGCACGCTCAACAGCAACGGCACGCTGACCCTGCCCGGATCGGCAAGCCTCGGTCACCTCGGCGTGCTCGGCGGCTCCGGCAAGGTCGTCGTCGGCGGCACGATGACGTTCTCCGGCGCCCCGAGCTATATCCGTACCACCGTGGAGCTGACCGGCTCGCTCTCCGGCACGGCCTCGCCCGGCGCGTTTCTCCGCTTTGACGCAGCGGATGCGAAAGTGCGCGTGCTCAACGGCGGCGTCGCGTCATTCCGCGCCGGCGGCGCGGATGCCTCCAATGGCGGCGTCGGCGTGGTAGCTGAAACGGGCGGCAGTATCATCCTCGCCGCGTCGGGCGGGGCGGTCAGCGCCGACGGCGGCACGATCAACGTCAATAATGACGCCAATTACGGCAGCGGCAACAGCCTCACCGGCTCGCTTAAGAACGCAACCTTGAACGTCGGCAGCGGCGCCTACCTCAACCTCGGCGTCAACAGCAGCGTCAGCGTCAGCGGCAACATCGTCGGGGCCGGCGCGGGCGTTGTTTACGTCGCCACCGATTCCAGTCTCCTCCTCACCGCCGACGCGACGTTCAACTTCCTCGCCGACCAGTTCCGCCTGCGCGGCCGCAGCACCATCGAGGGCAACGGGACGCTGACCAACAACGGCTCAATCTGGGTCGACGGCAGCGGCTATTTCACGCTCAAAACCAAGCTGCTGAACTACGGCACCTACCGCAACGGCTACGCAACGTATTTCGGCGGTACGGCCGGCGAGCTGCGCAACAAGTCGGGCGGATTGATCAAGGGCAGCGGGACGTTCGACCATTTCGACGCTACCGTCACCGCGCCCGGCCTCTTTCTCGAAAGCGGCAGCACGCTTCACGCCAGCGACGGCGGTATCGGCTTCGGCAGCTTGTTACCGCTGAACATCACCGATTCCGTCATCCAGGCCAACAACGGCAACGGCCTCAGTTTCTCTGGCAAGAACACGACGATCAACGGCGTCGATTTCCAGGTTACCGGCGGCGGCTTGCTGTCGTTTGTTGACGGGTCGGTCACCTCGCTGGCCGGCATGATCAAGGGCAGCGGCGCGATCGACCAGATCGGCGTCGCCACCGGCGCGAAGATCACCTTGCCCGCCGCGGGCGCGACGATCGCCACGGCCAGCGCGGGCCTGATCCGCCTCTTCAGCCCGCAGATCGATGGCCCCGGCAAGCTCACCATCAATGCCGGCAGCAGCGTCGGCGTGCAGGGGACGCCGATCCTCACCACCGAGATCCTCGCCAACGGCGGCTTCAACCTCGACCGCGGCTCT
>JBBCIV010000177.1:0-7145 GCA_037189665.1 Phycisphaerae bacterium
TGCGGCTGGTGGCGGGGGACGCGAACGTCACCAGCGGGACGTACAAGTACAACGTCGAGGGGACGGCGAACTTCATCAACGCCTCGGCGGGCAGCGGGGACGCGCGGTGGGCGTCGGCGATCGGGGACGTGACGGTCAGCGACGGGAAGCTGACGATCCAGGACAACGGCGGGACGCAGCACCGGCTGGCGTTCGTGGACGTCGTGCTCAAGAGCGCCAAGAACGGCGCGACGGTGAACGCGCCGACGAACCTGATCGCGACGGCTCGGACGAGCACGCAGGTGGACCTGCGCTGGACGGACAACGCCGATTCATCATATCCGACACGATGCGCGGGCATGCCAACGACGATGCAAAAGCACCGGTGGTCGAAAGCCGGTGAGAGTGGCTGAACGGATCAGTTGGCCTTGTACTTTCTCCGACGCTTCAGGAGCAGAGCGGTGCCCCCAAGAGTGACGGCTACGCATGCCGTTGGCTCGGGCACGACGGCCGCGGTATAGACGAGGTCCAATGTTGTCTCGCCGTTGCCCGTTACGATACTAAAGACGCCATTGGCTATGCTGCCCGTCGTGTCATTTGAGAAGTGAGAGGTGAGCAAGGTGAACTTGCTGGGATCGAACCCAGTGATGCCGCCGTTCGCCGTTGCGATGGTCCAGGTGTAGTTGCTCAGTTTGTCGAAGTTGGCCGCATTGCCGGAAGACGCTCCCGACAGGCTGGTCAGGTCGATAATGAAGTTGTCACCATCAGTCGCGGAGATGGATAGCGAGCCGGAAATGTGCTGCCAATCCCAGCCGGTCGCTCCGCCCTTTGTTCCGAGGGCGTCGTTGATTTCCCATTGATACGTTCCGCCGTTTTCATAGACGACATTGCCGGATTCGGCGAGCGTGCCGGGACTATTTCCTGGGCTAAGTGTCGCTCCGCCGCCGATCGTCAGATTGCCGACAATCGTTCCAGAGCCGCCAATCGTTTGTCCCGCGGCCAGCGTATAGTGGCCCGCGTTCAGGCCACTGACATCCAGCGTGCCGCTCGAGCCCGAGGTCGTGCCCACCGTAATGGTCAAGCTGGTTAGCGACGAGTCACCCGTCAGCTTCACCGTGCCATCTGTTGTCAGGCTTGGCGTGGATAAGGAATGGCCGGCGAAATCCAGCATTGCGCCCGATTCTACGACGACCGAAGACGTATCGGCAGACGTGATCGAACTGCCCAATTGAAGCACGCCGGTCTTCACCGACACATTGCCGATCGTGCGTGACGATACGAGCTTGTCCGGGTTGGCTGCAGCGGCAGTGCCGTTGTACGTGAACGTGGCGGCCGGATCAATTATTCCTGCGAAGGCGTTGCTGAGCGTGTTGATGTTTCCGCCCGCGCCGGTCGCGACGAGGTTGACGAAGGCCCCAACGCTCGCTCCACCGGTGGGAATCGAGAGATTGAAGCTGGTCGCCTTCACAACGCCCGGGACGGCCGATCCGCCGGAATTCGTCAACTCCCACTTTGTTGTAGAGACATTGAAGGGATTAAACGATGCGTTGCTGAACTCGAGCGTATGACCGTTAACGTCGATGGCAAAGGTAGGCGATGTGCCGCTGGCGCTCTGGCTCAGATTGGAAGTGGTGGTCAGACTGGAACTCAGTTGCAGCGTGAGCGTTCCGCCGGGCGATCGGTTGGTCAGCGTGATTGGTCCGACATCGAGTTGTCCGCCGGACTTGGAGCCAACGGAATAGAACGGGTTGCCAGGGCCGTTTTGTGTTCGCAGCGTCAATCCGCCGGGAATAGCGCTGTCGGATTGCAGCGACTGGCTTCTGGGCGTGGCTTGGTAGAGCACGAGCTGGGGTGTCAGCGCTCCGGCGAGGCCGGAAATGCGGTTGGTCGCGCCATTCAGATAGAGGGCATTGGTCGCTGAGCCAGCCTCGAGTGTTCCGCCCGTGACGGTCAGATTGCCCTCGATATTGAGCCGGTCGTCAGTCGTTTTGACATATCCGCCGCCCGCCAGCAGCACGGCGGCGTTGCCGCTCGGATCCTGCGCGCCGAAGCTCAATTTCCCAGATGACATCGTCACGTTGCCGGTAATCGTGCTGGCCAGCGCGCGGAGGGGGCTGGAATAAACACCCACATTGGTCTGAAACGTTCCGCCTTGGATGGCCAGATCGCCACGCAACCTGCTTTGCGCGAGGTTGTCCGTTCCCGCGAGTCCATAATTTGAAAATTCCAGTACGCCCCCCGCGTTCAAGAAAAGCTGGCTGGACTGCAGTTGGGTGAAGACGTTGCCGCCGGGCGTCGGCGGGTTGATGAAAATCTGGCTGGTGCCGCCGTTGGTTGCACCAAGGATGATGCTGTTGGCCAGGGTCAGGCCGCGCTGCAACTCAAGCAGATTGATGAAGGGGGCGTCCTGGTTGATCGTCAGTGTGTTCAGGTTGCCCGACGCGGAGGCGCCGTAGGTAATCGTTCGGTTCGCCGTGGCGCTGTCCAGCAACGCGGTATCGTTGGTGGTCGGCCCGGCGGCGCCGGCCGCGGGGGACCAGTTGCTCGTAGAGGCCCACGCGCCGCCAGATGAGTCGCCGGACCATGTATAACTTGTCGCATTGGCTGAATTGACTGCTGTCAGCAGCGGCGCGATTGCCAAGGCAATGGCTGGTCGAGTTGTAAACATTTTCATTCTTCCTCCTGTATGGTTGAACTGCGCACGCCCCTTTTGCACGTGTAGAGATGAAAGAACTTCATCACGAAGTGGTCACTGGTCCACGCGCCACTTCGGCCAAGTGAATCCGCCGATGGCGGCGTCGGCGTTGTAGAGGTTGAGCGCGTTGGGGTTGCTGCCCGGCCCGCTGGTCGGCTGATAGAAGATCGACTTGATCGAGAACGCGTCGGTAACGTAGTGCGGCAGCGATTTGCGCGGCAGGGTCTGCACGTGGCCGTCGAAGAACAGGATGTTGACCGAGCCCGTTGTCTGCGCCTCGCGCCAACTCGTCAACCGGCGGCTGCCGTGACGGTTGGAGATGCGGTAGGCGAGGTTGGAACCCGCGTTGGATGAAACGCCGTCATACATGAAGACCAGATCACCGGGATTTTTCAGCATGTTGAGCTTGCGGGGTGGCAGGAACCTGTTGCCCACCGGCGAGCACGGCGCGGCGGAATGGAAGACGGGGCCTGGGGCGTTGGTGAGCGCGGTCGTGCTGAGTTCGGCGTTCATCGCGTACGACGTCGAGGCGGCCCACGTCACCGTGCCGAGCGGCTGCGGATCGATCAGGAAGGACGGACTGGCCGTCAGTCGGCCATAGTGTGCCGGAAAACCGTCAAATCCACTGGGCGGCGAGCCGCTGCCGGGGTTGGAATAGATTTCCGGCGTCTCCGGGCACACGAGTACGGAGCGCGTGGCGAACGTGGTGACGTTGCCCAGGTTATTCTGAAGCATCACGCCGGGCTTGGGCAGCAGATTGAGCGCCACCAAGGCCACCCACCAGTCGTCGTAGTTAGTGTAGCCGTATGGCACGCCGGACGTGTAGCCGTCTTGCCAGAACTGCACGGGCAGCGTCGAGTTGCGATACTGCTGTGAGTATAACGTCGCGGCCAGACCAATTTGGCGAAGGTTCGCCGCACACTTGAGCGCGCGGGCCTGCCGTTGAGCCTTGCTCAAGGCCGGCAGCAGAAGCGAGATCAGAACCGCAATAATCCCGATAACGACAAGCAGTTCAACAAGTGTGAATGCGCGTCGTCCGTGCAAACGGTTCGTAAAAGGATGCGTGGCCATACTCCGATCCTCCATCCGGCGCCTTTTCCGGTTTTGACAAACTTGAAAGTTTTCCTTAAGTCCGCAGGCAAGGGGCCGTCGAACCGCGCACCACTAACTCTGGTTCGAGTACGATGTCATGCACCGGCTTGTCGTCCAGCATTTTCAGGATCATCTCGCCGGCGAGTCGGCCTATCTCGAACAGTTTGGGGCGGATCGTCGTCAGCGCTGGCCGCATGAGGATGCCGGCCTCGGCGTTGTCATAGCCGACGATTGACACATCGTCCGGCACGCGCACGCCCATGCCGCGCAGGTTGTTCATCAGCGCGATCGTGGTGTAATCGTTAAACGTCGTGATGCCCGTGAACCGGCCGTCCACCAATTGACGGACCGCAGGAGCGCAGACGTCCGTGTAGTCGTTGGGATAGCCCCTCATGTCGCCGCGGTCGAAGGTCAGAATCGCCGGCTCCAGTTCCGCCTCCCTCATCGCCCTGACGTACCCATCGCTGCGGCGAAGCGCCTCATCCTCTGTGCCAGGCAGCACGTCGTCGCGATAACCGACGTATGTCACATGCGCGATTCGACGATGGCCGAGCCTGAGCAGGTGAATCGTCGAGATGTAGCCGGCCTGCTCGTCGTCCATCATCACAACCGGTATTTCGTCGAAAATCCGTCGATACAATTGCAGGATCGGCATCCCGCCTTCCCTTAGCTGACGGACGAGCCGGCGATTGGGGCCGTCGGCCGGCTCGGGGGCGCCGACGATCATCATGCCGTCAACGCGACGCGCAATGCTCTTGCGCAGGTGCTTGGCCTGGTCGCCCGCCCAACTCCCGTGGTAGTAAGTGAGCAAGGAGTAGTCGGTCGCCTCAAAGACGTCCTCAATCCCTTTGATCGTGTCGAGTGCGAAGAGGAAAAACACCTCCCTGCCAAGCAGACCGATGAGGAACGATTTCTGCTTGATGAAACTGCGCGAGAGAATGTTGGGCCGGTATCCGAGTTCGTCAGCGGCCTTTAAGATTTGGACACGAGTAGCAGGGTTCAGACCGACGGTGGTCTCACGATCCGAGAACGCCGCCGACACCGCTGAGCGCGACACGCCGGCCCGCCGGGCCACGTCCGCCATCGTTACGCGTGTCGCCACACTCATACTACACCTCGCCACCGCTCGAAAGATAAAATAATGTCCTATGGCATTACATGAAATGTTACAGGACATTTAAATCATATAATGCCCTGAGTGCTTGTCAACGAAATTTCATGCCGCCTTATCGCTGGAACGTCACGGCGAGTTCAGCCCCATCTACTTTGGCGGCAGCCGCTACTCCGTCAGGGCCGGCCTTCAACGTCAGGTCTGTCACGGACGGGGCCGGCGAGCCCGTCGGGCGGAAGACGACAAGATAAGACATCACCTTCAGCTGTCCCACCCCGTCGGCGCTCAGCCACGGGCGTATCAGGCGCACGCCGCGCCTGTCGGATTGCGTTTCATAGGTGACCGGGCTGTTCGATAGGGGGTACAGATAGGTCGTCCGCGACCCGCTCTCGACGCGGATCACCGGGGACGAAAGGTCATCGAGTATTTTCGCTTCGCGGTCGAACATCAGCGCCGACACACCGGGATGGCCGGGTATCACGGTTGATGCCGACAGCGCAACCAGTACCGCGTCCTTCACCTGATGGCTGTGGAAGTGGATTCGATCCGGCGCGACACCCGCGGGGATGAATTCGTTCGACTGGTCGATGCAAAAGCCGATCGTGAAGTCATCCTTCGACGCCCCATCGGTGCGCCAGTGCGCGACGAGATGCCGTTTCTGTTTCCAGGAGTCTTGGAACGCGACCGTGCCGAGCGCAAAGTTGCCGTCGCGGTATTGACGCAACGTGCGAACGGGAGTCGCCGGCAGGCCGGCGACCTTGAACTCGCGCCACGCGGGCGGCATCTGCTTGAACTCGGGACGCGGCTCGACCGGCAGCGTCGCGAATTGTACCAGGCCGCCCTTATCCCACGCGTGATCGGTGTCGGTGTCGTCCATCGGGTAGTCGCCGTCGAGCGCAAGATAGAGGGCGTACTTCAATGGGTTGGCGTACTCGAGCATGTTGTCGCCATAGGCGCGGACGTACGGGCCGACGAGTTGGTACGTCGGCGCGTGATACGACGCGGCAATACACTTCCAGAAATGGTTGATGGCGTCGTCCACCTTGGCGGCGAAGCCCGGCGAAAACGCGTACTTCTTCGCGGCATAGGCGCTTGCCACACCGACGCCGTAGTACGTCGGCGAGAGGTACTCGGCGAAGTCGCTGTCATCGGCCATGGCAAGCACGGCGTCGAGCTTCTTCTCCGCCCACGCGCCCGAACCGGGCGTCAATTCAAGCTTTTCCCCGGCAGCGGCGACCCCGATGGAAAGCATCGCGATATTGGTGTACGCCGGGTCGACGTCGCGGCGAAGGATCGCTTCGATCGCGAGCTTGGCGGACGCCTCAACCTGCTGGAGAAGAACCGCATCAAGCATTGGCCGGCGGCGATCCAGTTCGATCACATCTACCAGCGCCGAACCAACGAATGCGGCGGAGTTCAGGTCGTCCGGCGGGTTCTCGGCGTACCAGCCAAATGCACCGCGCGTCGGACCCTGCGATTTCGTCTCCTGCGTCGCCAGCACACGACGAAGGATCGCCTGAGCGCGATCGAGGTCTGCCTTGTCACCGGTAAGCAGCAAGCCGAATGCGTAGTAAGCCGATTCGCGCGTCGCATGGAGCTTCTTGTTCGGCGGATTCTTCGACTGCGCGCCGACGAGATTCGCATCCGGATCGAAATTCGTCTCGCCGTACTTTCGGCCAATCTCATACAGCCGCTGGTTCAACTTTGGCCGTGGTAGTGACGGATCGGACTCCCATGTTGCGGCGCTGGCGCAGGATGCAACTGCCCATAGCCCTCCACTCATTACGCCAAAAATCAGTAAACGTGCCGATAGACTCTGGGACATAGTCCCTCCTCACATCTGTTTTGATGATCCTCTTTTTCGTAGGCAATATTTTAACATGTCGCAGGACATTTTTAAAGATGTCATAGGACATATAAAAATTGATATCGGGCGGCAGCACCGCTGGCGACGACCTGGTCACCGCGCGGATCGCCTACCCCGGCGGGTCGGAGGCGGCCCGCCGGACCGAGTACCACTACGACTGGCGGAACGACCAAGAGCGGCGTGGAAGGCAGCGAGTCGACCGATACTCAGCGTCAGATCGTCTACTCCAACCTGAACAACCTGGGCGAGCCGGCGGCGGCCGACGGGGCGGTGAACACGTCCACGAGCCCGAAGGTGCAGTACGGCTACGCCACGGTGGAGAACGGCAGCCGGCTGACGCTGCTGACGTACCCGAACGGGCGTGAGCTAACCTATAACTACGCCTCCGGCCTCGACAGCAC
>JBBCIV010000178.1:0-16331 GCA_037189665.1 Phycisphaerae bacterium
TGCGATGAGCGCGGAAGGGCCGAATCGCTGAACTTCAACACGGAGTTGGCGGTGCTTCAATGGAGCCGCGCTGCGATGAGCGCGGAAGGTGCACCTGTCGAAGCGGGACACGGTTCGTATGGCGAGCTTCAATGGAGCCGCGCTGCGATGAGCGCGGAAGGAGTCCCGCATCATTTCATGCCGACACGTGCCTGCGGGAGGCTTCAATGGAGCCGCGCTGCGATGAGCGCGGAAGGCGTGCGGAAATCGATTCGTTGGGCATCCAAGGTTAGCTTCAATGGAGCCGCGCTGCGATGAGCGCGGAAGGCAATCGGTACATCACGATTGAACATGATATCGGCGTGCTTCAATGGAGCCGCGCTGCGATGAGCGCGGAAGGGGACCCTTTCACAAATCGTACAGGCGGCCGGAGTTGCGCCGGCGAAAACGCGAGGCGCGATGAGTGGCCGCTCGTGAAGAGGGTATTGGAGCGGTCGAAAGGAACGTAACTCTTTATTTTTCAAAGAGCTCGCGTGATGGCCGGTGATGAGGTACCACGTTGCCACGCGCTGGCATGAAAACAGTTTAGACGATCGTAACACGAGATGAAACCTCCATTGGGCGGCCGAGGTAGTCGATGCCGCTGTCGAGCGGGTTGTGGGCGGGGCCGAGATCGACGATCAGAATCTGGTCTTCGGTGTGGTGCACGATATCGATCAGTTCGCCGCGTAACTCGGCCAGTTCGCGCGGGTTGAGTTGGCAGAAGAAGACGGAGAATTGCGCGTGATCGCCGCGGGCGAGCAACGCTTCGAAGACCTTGTTGCGGCGTTTATCGCCGGCCTTGTCGGAGGCGACGTCATAGCTGATGAGATAATGGCGGCGTGTGGTCATGGTTGTTCATCGGGTAGTGACACTGCTGAAAACGGGAACATCCCCGCGCAGCCATCGCGACAGCAGTCGAGCCTGAAGGCGAAGCACGATTCGCCACGAGCAGCGATAGTCGAAGATCGGGTGGGTGATGAGTTGGTCCAGTCGCGACTCGTACGCGCGGAAGAACGCCTTACGGCCGCTCGGTTGCATCAGGCATGCCGAATTGCTCATGATGAAATCTGACTTGCTGACCATACCCGTGTTGATGGCCGTGATGACCGCGGAATCGACGATGGCGGCACGGAAGGGTTCCATCAGGTCGAGCGCCAGCGCCGGACGGCCGTGCCGGGGCGTGTGATAGAAGCCCCAGTATGGGTCGAGTCCTTCGCTCAGCAGCGCTACCGTCATGTCCTTGGCCAGCAGCGAATAGCCGAGGCTGAGCATGGCGTTGACCGGGTCGGTTGGCGGGCGGCGGTTACGGGTTGTGAAGTCCCACGTGGCATCAAAATCACGCGGCTTGAGCAGTTTGCTGAACTGCGAGAAATATCGCGCGGCGATCGAGCCTTCTATTCCACGAAGGATGTCGACCGAAGAGATCTGCGTAATGCCTTCGACAAGATCGTCCATCTCGCGAAGCGAACGTTCGACCACAGCATCACTTGATACGGTGTTTCTTCGCAGGAGCGTACGCTGATTGGCGGCCTTGTCGGCCACGAGCCGCCTGGCCAGTTGCAGGCAGCGATGTGGATCTTTTGCGGTATCGAACTGTGCGGCTCGGTCGAAGGCGTTGCGGATCGATTGCCCGTGTGTAATCGCGTAGAACCAGTGACCGCCCGACAGATGCACGATCGGGATCGACGCCTCGGCCAGGATGTGGATCGCCTGCGCGCTGATGCCGATGTTGCCGCACAGCACCAGTTGGCTCGTATCCTGCAATCGCGCCGAGGCGAGCTTCTGGTTTTCCTTGGTGACCACGATCGTTCCGCGGCTGGTGCCCACGCGGGCGCCCGGCTCCTGCACGTAGAACGGTGTGGCGTCGTCACGCACGGGATACAGGCGCCGGATCGGATGGCCGTCGATCGTCACTTCAACGCCCGGAGCCGCCGGCGTGTGCTTGAGCGCCAGCGTCTCGTCCGGCAGGCAAATGCCGTTCAACGAACACCCGCGACACTTCGGCGAATCCTCCAGCGGATCGGGCAACTCCGTGCGATCAACCGCGCGACGAGCCTCGTCGATCAACTCCCGCGTGCGCTGTTCCAACTCCGGCGTAAAGCTCACCAGCACCCGCGTGCGCGACCCGGCGAAGTACAGCATGCCGTGATCGCACCGATAACCCGCTTCACGCAGCAACAATCCCTGCGCCATCAGTTGCACGCGCTCCGGTTCGTATGACCGCTCGGCGTTGTCCGGCACCCGGCCGCGCTTGGTCTCGACCGGGACGGCTTCGTCCCCGTCCGACGACACCAAATCAAGCTTGGCCGTGATGCCGAGCGCGTTCGACCCCAGCGGCACCGACCGCGAAATCGTCGGCGGATCGTCCGCCTTCTCGGCTTCGCCCGGCAACAGCCCGAGCTGCTTCAGGTCGCCCTCCACGCGCTCTTGGACCGAAGGCGGCCGTTCGGCGTCGGGCAGCACGTGATCCAACTGATCGACCCGCCGATGTGCCGTGCGCCCCTCGACGGTGTACTGGTTATCGACGAACCGCCCTTCAACATGCATGAAATGAAACAGCCGCGGGCAGTACGCATACTCGTTCAACATGCGCACGGGCAGCAGGGCATCGCGATGTGAATCATTGTCGTTGTCGGCCATGCACTCTCCCCGAAAAAGAAAGTGCGAGGACAATAACAATGCCGGCTGACAACGTCGTGTCAGTGGGGATGGTTAGATGGTGTAAATACCCAGCGATAGCCGTTCAGTCGTTCTTCTTTGTAAGTTTATTCGGCTTTTTTCTGGGCGCGAGGCGAAACGTGGATTTCGGGCGTTTGTTGGCTAGATCGAGATCAAATCGTGCCGGATCGAAATTCTCTTCCAACCATCCGAGCGCTTCCTCGTGCGATTCGTGCGCCCCGTCCTGCAGCGCGTCGAGCCAGTCGTAGTGGCCGTCAATGCCGCCCATGTCGTCGCGCGGCGAAGCGTTCTCGCCCGCCAGGCAGACAGGGACGTGATCCTGATCGCCGCCGGGCGTTCGCTTTTCGATTTTAACGAGGTGTTCCTGCCGTGTGGCATCGTCTCATCGTGATATGCCGATCCGTCTGGCACCGCTCATACGGCCACGTGACTTGCCGATATCTCGGGGAACAACCGTCTCCGACCGCATAGCTGGGAGCAGGGCTCGAACCTGCGTCCATCCGGTCCAAGAGCCGGACGCTCTACCACTGAGCTATCCCAGCATCAAGTTGGCGTTACTGGCCATGTTACTCCCTTCCCCGAGAACACGCCCGCCTTGCGAAGGAGCGATGCCAGATGCGGGCTTGCGACCTGCACCCCATGAACAAGTTCCGATGTGGGCGTGAAGGCGGCGATCTTTCTCTCCGGAGGCGGAGCAATCCAGCCGGTCTTCACCGGATCAACCTTCCACTTTTCGCACACCGCCAGCACGAGTGATCGAGGGCATGGCTCGCCATTCAGCACCTCCCACGGCAAAGGCAGGTCGCACCACGGGCCGGTGTCCGAGTGCAGATCGCCCCCGGACGCGCGATGCCATGCCGCGACGTCGGCAGCCATCAATCGCAACACCTTCCCGGGACACATCGTCTCGATCCAGTCCTACAGTCCAAGACTGAACAAAAGGCCGAACCAGCCGGCGCGAAGTTTGTTCCAGGCACCGGCTGTCACGTTCCACGTGGTCGAGTCGTTGCCGCGGCGGACGACCATTGTCTCACGGTTAATGCCGCTTTTGCTCCAGACTTCACCCAGCAGATCCGCCGCCCGTTGCAAGAGCGTGAAATATTCTCCAAGCAGCCTGCCTTTGGCTTCAATGTCAATGCGATCAAGAACTTCCGCATCGGGCAGAACATGCGCGATGGCGAACCAATCCGTCGTTTCCGATTGCCGACATCGCTTCATCAGCATCTCGCAAATCTCGTCATACGGACGAACCTGCGATTCATTCGTAAACGTGCTTCGAAGGTTGCAGCGCGCGGTGTAGTACGCGATGAACGAGGCGGTGTTCGCATCACGCAACTGATCCGGCCGCAGTTGGCTCGCCAGACGCGATTTGCTGGCTAAAGTCAGCGACCGCTTCAACTGTTCGCGCAGCACGCGTTCCCGCTTCGCTTCCATTCGCGAAGCCAGCCTGAAACGCTTGTTGTACTGCCGCTTCGAGATATCCATGCCCCGTTCGGCTCGTTGTTCTCGAGAGAGACGGTCACGCTTGAAGTCGCTGGCGCCGACACGCTTGCCGATTTCCAGTTCCGCCAGATGAAGGTATCGTTCGACGGCGCCCATGTCCGCTGGATCGATCGCCGCGGGTGTCGCAAACAGCGCCCGCGCCACAGCGAGTTGAGAAGCCATCGTGCTCGGTCGTGCGAAATCGCCTGTCATGGATGACCACGTGCCTGAACCACTCGATGCTTTGGCCAGCGTTTTCCGTTCGGCTGGTGAAAGCGGCAGCGTGTTCTGGATGATTCGCGCGACGTCCTCCGGCCGAACCCGACGGTCCAGAGTGGTAAAGAGCGAGTTGGTTGCATCGGAAGACATCGGACACTCAGATCGCCGGGGCTACATTGCCGCCGTCCCTTTCATCCGCGCAGCCGCTCCGCGCGATGTCCACTCGGAAAAATCCTCGAAAAACTTACTATTGTCAAAGATTGTCCTGTTCCAGCCGAACACTTCCCGCTGCGCGGCTCATCGTGCGACGACGCACGCCATCCCCCCTCACGCCGCCAGGCGATCGCTCGCCCGTGCCGGCGCCATTATCGCGATGCGTACCCTCAGCAGGTTGCTCCACGGGCCGACCTTACCGCGGCGGGTGACCCAGCGCGCCTGGTACGTTGCCAGTTTCAGGTCGTCGGCGCAGCCGTACTCGATGCGGATCGGGTTGCGCGTGGCGGCGAGCAGGTAGTGAAACTCGTCCGACGCCGGCGGCCGCCCGTCGGTGAGTGCGCGGAAGAGTTGAAGCTGCATTGCGCCCGTCGGCTTGGCTGAACCGATGTGGCCGGGGTTGTCGTAGCGAAGGATGTGGGCGCTGGCGGTCAGCCCGGACAGGGCGAGCGTCGGCGCGCTGTCGGGCGCGGCGATGCGCGTACGACGCGGGTTCACCGGCCGCACGCCGAGGACGATCTTGTCGGCATCGGCGATCAAGGAATCGATCTTCACCCGCAGATAGATCGGCCGGCACGCCAGCTCCGCCGCCCGCCGCGCCTCGTCCTTGGCGAACACCGCCGGCCCGGTGCGCGTGAGCAGCGCCTGCGCCACAACGAGCGCCGCCGCGAACGCGTCCACCGCCTCGCGCACCGCGTCTACCTCGGCAGGCGACACCTTGTACACGGCTGGCTGCTCGCCAAGCTGGTTGGCGAAGTTGCTCAACCACGCCCGCGCGTCCATATCCTTCCGCGGCATGTATCCGTTGGCCATCGTTCACCTCGCTGACGGATCTGGTGTTATCCTCGATTCGAGTCCGCGCCGGCCGAGCCTGATCCTCACTTCGATCGACCCGCGCCACCGCGTGACCGTTCATTATGATGGATCGGCGCGATGCGCACGCCACTGAAGCCGAAAGCCCGGACACCGTCGCCGTCAGATAAAACGCGACACGGAGAAGTGAAACCGCGCCTGCCGTCAGTCCCGACGGCCTCCCCGCGCGTTCACCCGGAACAAGGGGAAGCCAAACCGCCCCGACCGCGAGGCGAAACGACCCTGCCGCCAGCCCACCCAAGACGGTCGCGCCTCCACCCGCCCACGGCGAGAGCTAATCCCCATTCCGCGGGGATCAACCCGCCTGAATCGGTATGCGAAACAGAGCGAAGAAAAGACGGCCCCGAAGATCCGGGCCGTCTTTTCCCACGCGATTGCATCACGTTCGATTTGATCTTCGACGACCGCGCGATTGCCTGCCGACGCGAGGGAGTCTTCCATCCTTACGTTCTCGCGAAAGTGTTTTCCACGCGATGTCAGGTGTGAGGATATGTCCTCGGCCTGCGGTACCAGCAAGGATACGATCCATTGCTGGAGTGTGAGGAATCCGATCGAGCGCAATGCCGACTTCGGCATACGATGCCACAAGGGCCTGAGTCGCTGTCATAGCGACCTCCGTGTCATTGCGTCGTCCAGCGGCACGCTCGCTGGACGCGCTGGAACATGGAGATATGATGACAGTCGACGACGAGAAACTATGGATCGCCCGGCGTGCAGCGTCGGCGGTCATCTACGATGCCCCTCCGCAGCAACGGGTGGGGCATCGTCATATATATTCTTCTCCGCGAAAAATGGCAATACGTTTTATTTTTGTCGGCCTAAAGCCGAATCTTCCTCTTCAGTCATTCAACTTAAATGAGTAAAGTGGTAGCTGCGGCTTTGCCTCATTGCAGCAATGACTTCAGCGGAAGCTGTGGTTTTTCTAAGCCGCATCCGCGCTCATCTACGCGCGGCCTCTTTTGCCTCGTCCAGATTCGTCTGGACGAGGCTTTTTCGCATCATCACACCGCCACGCCCGGCGTGAAGTTGCGGAACTTGCCGGTCGTGATGCGGGCGGACGTGAACAACGACGCGATGCCGAGGGCGGCGCGCTGTTCGGCGATGGCGCGGCGAGCGGGCTCGTTCAGCTTGTCGCCCTCGTCGAGACGCAGGCGGCTCACGCCGGCGAGCAGGGAGCGCGTGACGTCGGCGTTGAGCGGGGGCGTCCAGATCGGCCAGGTGAAGAACGTGTCGCGGGCGCCTCGGCCGGCGAACGCGGTCGTCGCCAGGCCGTTGGCGGTGGGCAGGGTCGGCAGCAGCGGCAGGGTTTCGATCGCCAGGCGGTTGGCGCCGCGCATCGTCTTGCTCGGGTCGGTGCTCGGGTCGTCCCAGCGGAGCGCGTAGCGGCGGTCGTCGGCGGGGTCCCACCGCAGGTTCATCCCGCGGCCTTCGTCGGCGTAGTCCCATTTCAAAAAGAGCGCGCGACGCAAGTGGTCGGCGTCGGTCTTCGCGACGAGTTCGCGGAAGAACTTCAGAAAATGCTGATGCCCCGCGCCGCTCATCGTGCGGAGGGCGGTGTCCTGCATCGAGCCGTCGTCGTTGACGATGGCGTCGGAGCCGAAGGCGGCGAGGAAGTCGGCGTCGATGCGGGCGGTGGGCGTCATTGCCGTGTCGAGCTTCTTCAATGATTCGAGCAGGTGATGACGGAAGTCGCCAGCGGGCAGGTTGAGGTTATCGCCGATGGTGAAGCTCGCGCGGTCGGCCGCCTGACTGACCGCGTCGTTGATCTTGGCGATCAGCGCGTCGCCGTCATTCGACAGCGAGCACCAGACGCGCGGCCGCCAGGCGCCGTCGTGTTGGTCCCAACTCATCTTCACCGTCTCGTCCGACAGCGCCAGCGTGAGCGTGCGCAGCGTGCCGAGGGCGGCGAGGAAGGCGAGCGGGTTTGAGCCGTCGAGGCCGCGAAGCAGAATGCCGTCGTTCATCGTCCTGCTCCTTCCTGTTCCATCGCGCTGGCCTGCTGGTCGGCGAGGCGGAGAATCGCTTCGAGATAGGCCAGTCCCCACCAGCCGTGCTTCCGCGTGAGTTTCCAGAACCGCTCAGCGACGCCGGAATCGAGGCGGTGGGAGGGGGACCACTTGGCGCGATCGTCCGATGTGACGGACAGGTCGTTCACTTCGATCGAGCGGGTTTCGTCGGTCGCGTCGTCGATTACGACCGGTGCGAACGGGCGGGCGTGGCCGTGGTGGGAGGCGACCAAGTGCAGCATCAGGTCGCGCGGCGCGAGGTCGGGCGCCAGCGATCGGTGTTCGATCAGTTCGAGGCTGAGCATCTCGTGACGGAAGCCCTTCGGGCAGGCCGACCGCTGCTGGACGGCCTGATGCTCGGCGAGCGTTCGTCGCGTGCCGTCGCTCTTGGCAAGCAGACGCAGGCCGAAGATTTCGTCCGGCGTGGTGCCGCGCAGCAGCGCCTGGAAACGCACGTCGGCTTTGCCGAGGTCGTGAAACTTCGCTGCGAGGCGTGCGGCCTCTTCGAGGTCGGTGATTTGCAGTTGTTTGAGCGCGCGATCGAGCCGCTTGACGACGTGCTCAACGTGATCGTCGAGCGAGACGAAGCCGTCCGACTCGGAGAGATTGTCTTCGCCGTCGTCTTCGTCTGCCTGGGGCAGGTCGAGCCGATTGGCGGGATCGAGAACGCACTTGAAGGCCAGAAGCTCGTCGGGCGATTCCTCCGCGGCGTCGGCGAGGCCGTTCGGATAACGATGCCGTTCGCCCCGGCACTTCAACGCCTTGAGAATGCGCGTTTGTTCGTCGCGGTCATCGTCGTTGTTCTCATCGAAGGGGGCTTTGAGAAGCGGCTCGATTTTCTCCCGCAATTCGTCGAGCGGAAGCCCGCGCAGATCGCGTCGGCCGGAGAAAGCGTCGTGCAGGCGAAGCACTACCCTGCGGCGCGTCTCGCGCGTGGCGCGCTCGGCGACGTCGATGGAAGCGAACGCCTTCCGTCGACGCTCGGCATGTGCCTCGGCAGATTCGTCGGCGGTGATCTTGAGATCATCTTCGCTCGGTGCGCCGGGGATGTGGCCCAGTTCATTCCAGCCGAAATCCTCGGCGCGGAGGATGACGGTGTCGCCCGGGCGAAGCTCCCCGGGCGCGCTGATGACGCCGCATTCCTTCGCGCCGCGCCAGACGACGACGCGGCGGGTGGAGGAGAGGGCGTCCTTGGAATCGCGTGAATCCTCCGCGGTTGCAACGGGCACGTCGGCGTCGCGGTCGTCCTTGGTCGCCGTTCCGGTCATCCACTTGCGGAAGTGGTGCAGGGGAACGGTCATGCACTCGGTCGAGGTGGGCGGTAGAAGCCGGACGATGTCGGGCCAGAGCGCTTCGTCTTCGCCCAGGTCGGCGCGCCAGCAGAGGTTGACGTCGGCCATGTCCTTCTGCGGGCCGTGGATGAAGTAGCTGACGTCCGGCGAAGGCGCCGGCTGCGGGCTGGTCTGGCAGAGTGCATCAAGATGCGCGGGCAGCAGGACGGCGGCTCGCTGCGATGGCGACATTATCGCGTCGCGCGTCGCCTGATCCGCGCCGTCCCACAACGGCTTGAACGCGGCGATGCCGAAATCGACGGCGTCGTTGGTGTCCTTCTTTGACCAGAGCCATTCCCATGTGTGCTTGATCGCGTCGCCGTAGATCGGGTCGTCGCCCTTGAGAGAGGAATCGTTAGTAAGGATCGCGGCGGAGGCTTCGATGCTTCGCCCCTTGCGGTTCAATCGCCCGAACCGCTGGCGAAGGGCGTCGATGCTGGCGCACTCGGTGATGAGAGCGTCGAAGTCGTAATCGGCGCCGACTTCGAGGCACTGTGTGGCGACGATGAAGACGGGCTTGGCGTCGGCAGGGAACACGTCGGGACGGTCGGGGCCGACGAGCGTGCGGAGCTTGTCCTGCAGGTCGTCCCGATCGACGGGGCGCATGCGGCCGATGATGAGGTGGACGTTTTCGCCGTGCTTCTTCGCAAGCTCGGCGTGGATTTCTCGCGCGGTCTGCACGCGGTTGACGATGATGCCGACCGCTTTTCGCGTGTCGGAGACCGCGCCGTTTGCCAGCACGGCGACGTCATCGACGATCGACTTTTTCTTCTTCAGTTCAACTAGCTTTGCGGACTTGGACGCCTGTTGGCGCGCTTGGAGGACCCGATGAGCCAGGTCGGGGGCGGCGAGCGTGAATCGCGTCTTCGCGTTCGCCGGTGTGGCGGTCATCTGCACGAACCGCAGCGGCGGGCAGGCTTTGTCCTGCCGGCGATATTTCCGGAGCAGGTCGAGCGTCTCGCAGAACGGCCGGGTGACGTGTGCTTCATCAAGCAGGATGACGCTGTCGCATGCGGTGAGGGCGGCATGGATCGGCTGCGCCGCGCCGGAGACGCCGTAGCCTCGAAAGAGGAGCCGCGAGCCGAGTTGGTCGGCGGTGGTGCAGACGACCATCGGCTGGGTGAGGCTGCGCGCCCAGGCGCGGTCGCGATAGACGCCGCCGCGGAGTTGGGCGATGTCGAGCGGCGGGGCTTTGCACGGGTTTGATTCCTCATTGAGCGATCGCAGCGCGCGGGCGACTTCGCCGAGGATGCCGGGGTCGTTCTTTTCCTCGGCTTCGATAAGTGTCGCCGCAAGGTCGCGCGCTCGATCGAATGCCTCGTCCACGATCACGCGTCGATTGACGGTGAAGAAGATGCGCCGGCCGATGGTTCGTTCCACCGGCGGCTTTGCCGCTTGGCATGCGAGCGTGAAGACGGCGATGTCGATCACGCTCGTCTTGCCGCTGGCGGTGGGGAGGTCGATGCAGTCGGGCCATTCGCCTTTGGCAAGGTCGAGCGCGAGGCGCGATTGCCAGGGGAAGGGTGTCTTGTTGTAGAGGGCCTTGAAGAACTCGTCGAATCGCTTGGATGTGAGGTTCATCGTTCATCCCCCGCCTGCCAGGGCCGCATGAGTCCGTAGCCGCGGAATCGGCCGGCGCCGAGGACGATCGGGCCGGCGACGTCCGTGTCGAAGTCGATCTGCGCGTGCACTTGGAACCGCCCTTTGCGAAGTTGTGGAAATCCGCCTTGGCCGGGCATCGCGCGCAGCGAGCCGATGAAGAAGGGCGTTTTCTCCACGCGCACTGAAACTGGCTGCGGTAGCCCGATGTTGGCGCAGCCGGATGCGATGATCGTCGCGACTTCCTCGCGCCAGCGAATCGGTTCCTTCGCGCGGTCGGCCTTGGGCATGCGGTCCAGGATGATTGGTGTGACCGACGCCCATGAACGCGATGGCTGTGTGTACGTCGTGGTGCTTAAGTTCAACCGCGGGGCGGAATCCGAATCGCGAACGATCTTCCACACGCCCGCCTCGCCAAGCAAAAGTGGGATGACGCGATGCCTATTGCGCTCGTCATCGAAGAGGATCGGCGCGAGCACTTTTGAAGCGTCGCGGCGAGAAAGTCCCTTCGGCAGAAGAATGCCCAGTCCCATCAGATGTCCGCGCGCGTTGCGTTCGACCTTGACCCAGGGACGCCCGACGAATGCGAGCGGGACGATCGCCATGTGCGCTTGCGAGGTGAGCTTCTCGCCGTTCGCTTCGTGGCCGGTGACCCAGGCGGGCACCGGGTTCTGAAGCAGCGATTGCTTCATGATCGTGTTGCGCAGCGCGTTGACGATGCCCGCGGTCGATTCCAGTCCGAGCGGGCGTTCGTTTTCCTCGGCGGTGCACAGCACGATGAAATTGGGATCGAAGGCTGACGGATGAGCCTCGGCGGATGGACTGACGTGAAGCCGGTATCCGCCGTGTGTGGCGATGATCGGCCGTTGGAAGGTCGGTTTGCCTTGCGGGAAGTGTTGTTCGATGTCCGCCTTCGGCTTTCTTCGGTCCTTTGGCTTGGCCGAGGCGATTCGGGCTTCAAACTCCGCGTAGGCATCGATGCTCGATTGGTTGAACGCCTGTTCGAGGCGCGTCACGGCCCCTTCGGAGACGACGCGGAATCGCGCGTCCATGCCGTGGGCGTCGTGCACGTGTGTCGGCTCGACGTCGCCGGCCGTCCGTTCCAATCGTACCCATACGAGTGAGGAGGAATGTCCGATGCGGGTGACGTGGCGGCAGAGGTTTTCCAACGCGTCGACCCGAGCGGAGAACATTGCTGAATCGACCCGCCAGATTAGCCGGATCGGTTCGTCGCCGACGTGGACGCGCGGAAACGAACGCGGCTGGCGCGATCGCTTCAGGAGCGCTTCGCCATCCGACTGATCGTTCACTGGCACGTAGACGGTCAAGACGTCGCGCGCGGCAAAGTTGGGAACGACCAGATCGGGTGGCGACAGCGTCGCCAGCCATTCGAGGGCGTCACGCTCGAGTTGTTTCTGCTCTGCCTCGCTGTCGGTCTCGAAATGCGCTGCCGCCAGCGCCATGAAGACCCGTGCCGGGTGCGGCGGCCATTCCGGCTTCTCACGGCTGCTCGTGTCGGTCGCGACGGCGTAGCCGGTGAGGTATTCGATCACGAGTGAGAAGGCCGGCATCAGTCACCGTCCTTCTCGCCGCCTTCGCCGGCGGCAGCCAGCGCCTGGCTCTTCTTGACCAGTTCGATCAGTTCAGGCGATGGCGTCAGCATGATCGGCGTGGTGTCCCAGGGCAGGCCGGCTGCGGCTGCGGCCTTCACCGCTTGTGCGAAGATTTCCAGCGCCTGGGCCGAACTGAGCGTGAACGACTCGGGCTTGCCGGGCGTTTCGAGCAGTTCGAACGAGAGCGGCCCTTCCGGGAAGAGCAGGCACCGCGAGCGCAGGTCGCAGCCGCGTTCGATGGACAACGTCAGGCCGACCAACGCCAGCGCCGCGAGCACCGTGCGGGCGGCATTGTCGATTTTTACATCGAGCTTGCCGTCGATCGGAAAGCGAAGCCGCCGCAGTTGCGGCAGCGACAGGACAGCGGTGTGCTCGGCATAGGCGATCGTGGCGCTCCCCTCGGACACATCCGGCGGAATGTTCCCGTGATTGATTTCGGACGGCGAGACGGCGCCCTTCGCCTTGTCATTGTCTGCGAGCTTCCAGCCGTCCTTTCCCTTGATAACCTTGGCTGCGGCGCGCGTTTGAAGCGGGTCGATTCGGCTTGCGGTCTTCACGCCGATGACTGCATCGATCCCCACGATCTCGCTCACCAGCGCCCGCGCGAACTTCGCACCCAACCCGCCCTTAGGCCCGGTGCTGTCCCAGACGCCGAGGAACAGGGCGTGCGGGCAATAGCGAAACAGGCCCGTCGCGTTTACCAGGCTGCTGTTGGTGATCGCGTCGCCGATGGCGGATTTGCGGAAGGGGAGCGGCTTGCCTTTTTCGTCCTTCTGATCGGTCAGGCTGTCGCGCAGGATCGCGTCGGCGGCGCGGTGGGGGGCTTGGAGACTCGTCACCTTCTGGACGTCGGCGACCTTGTCGCCGAACTCGACGACGATCAGCGGCATCTTCAGTTCGCTGGCGTCGATCGCCGCCTGGAGGGCATCTTCGATGCGGTTGGCTTGGGATTGGACAGAATCGAGCAACACACAATCGGCTTCTCGCGTTTGCCCTGCGTTTTTCTCGTCTGGAATCCGGCGTTTTTCGGTGGCGTACTTGCCGCCCGAATGCGTCGGCGGGAAGACCTTCGTTCCTTCCCCCGCGGCGGGTTGCAGCCGAGTGCGGCAGCGGATGGCGGCGGCGTGGCCTGAGATGGCCTTCGCCAGTTGGTCGTAAGTGAGAGGTTTTGATGTTTCGGACATGTCGCTTTCTCCTCCCCGCATTGGCGGGGCACTCGATCTATTGTCAACACTTCCCATTCCTTCTACCACACCCCACAACCGCCTCAACAGCAGCCGTCGCAGGTTGTGCGACGTGATCGGACGGCCGGTGCGTTGGGCGAGGTGGGCGTCGCGAAGGGTGCGGAGAAAGCACCATCGCGCTGCCCGGCCGGGCGTTTTGCATCCGATCGTTCGCCCGGCGTCCGTGCCGGTGCGGCGGGGCGGCATGGCCACACTCTATCCGCGGTGAGTGACAACGTCGTGTCAGTCGCTTTTCGGCTTCCGCGGATTTTTCTTCGGCACATAAAGGGCCGAGGCCTCGGTCAGCAGTTCGCGAACTTTTTCACGTAGTTCAGGTGGATCGAGGACTTCCGCGCCGGGGCCATAGCCAAGGATCCACCAGACGATTTCCTTCAAGCCGTCAACGTTGAACCGGAGGATGACCGTTTCGCGGTCTTCGCTCCACTCTTCCTCTTGTGTCGGGTGCCAGCGGGTTTCGCTGACCGTTTCGGCGAACGGCTGTTTGAAGCGGATGACGACGTCATAGCACTTATTGTCCCGGATCATACGCCAGGCGTGGCCGAGTTCGGCGGCGAGGTTGAAGTCGTCGGGGATGAAATAGGGTTTGTCGGTCGGCTTGACGGACGTAAACCGGCTGAGTTTGAGTTGGCGTGGCCCGTCGCGATCGTCTCGCTGACCGACGATGTACCAGGCGCGTTGGCAATACCAGAGGATATAAGGTTTGAAGACGAATGGGCGGTCGGGATTGTCGTTGGGCTTGTTGGAGTCGTAGCGGCAGCGGAGGGCGCGTTTTGTCGCGATCGCGTGGCGCATCAGCTCGTACACGTCTTTCGGCGAATCGTCGGCCATTCCGCGCGCCAGCGCGATATGAACGCGTTGGTCCAGCGGCTGCAGTTGGTCGATGACCTTCGCGGGAAGCTGAGAGCGGATTTTCTCAACTGCTCGGGCGGCGGTGTGCATGAACGGGATGTTTGCCGGCCGGCTACAATTTTCAATCAGCCCGATCAGCGCCAACGCTTCCTCGGTCGTGAGATCAACCGGCGGCATAAAATACCCGCGGCCGACGGTGTAGCCGTCGGTATCGTCATCCATGCCGCACGGAATTCCGGCGGCATTGATGGCGACGACATCTCGATAGATGGTCCGAAGGCTGGTCTCGCAAAGTTTCGACAAGTCCGCCGGCTTCAGGCCGCGTTTGGATTGCAGAAGCGAGATGATCTGAAGCAGCCGATGAACTCTGGTATAGCGCTTCCCCACGATTTCGCGGAGGATAGCGACTTCGTGAGCCGGTATCCAGTTATCGCCTCTTTGTTCAACAGTTGACGATGTTGTTTCACCAGGCAATGGTGACCATTTTTGAAGCGAGCCTGAGTATGTCGAAGGATCGTTACAAGCTCGAACAGATCGTCAACAAGCTCCGCCAGACGTACCGGGAAGCGTAGTTCGCGGATCATAATTATGCCTGACGATTACATATATGCAGGGGGCGGACGTTAAATCATCAGCCTTTTCCTTGCTGAGGGCGTATCCGGCTCATCTAGAGTACTACAGTTGCGCCGATGATAGGTGCGGGTCCCATGAAAAATCGCGTTACGGCGTCTGCCAATCGCGCGCCTTGCTTGTGGCAGCGATCGGGGGTCACCGTTTTTTCGCGAGCGACGGCGTACGGCACTTCCAATGTCGTCACCAGCCGCGCTGGCGTGCGATCGCCGATCCATTTGCGGCTCGTCGGGTCGCTGGACCTGAGCCATTCAGTATTCATGGCGATGTCATCGGAGGGGTCGTACGGCAACGCATCGCCCGCCTCGCGCGGGAGATGGTTCTGAAACGCCCGCAACTGCGCGGCCATTGGTTCGTGCAGGCCGCAGAAAAACATCGTGTCGTTTCGGCCGTCGCGGATTGAAGGGCAGTGCACGTCGAAGACGATCGTCTGCGCGTCGACGTTCTCGGTCATCCATCGCTGCAATGCGCGTATGGACGCGTAGATCGGCGCGTCGAGCCAGTCGCGGTTGTGGTCGTGCGGCAAACGGTTTTTTCCCTGCAGGCCGAGTTCAACGCCATCCGGATCGATGAACGGGATGACGTGTAGGTCGATCGCATCGCGCCGCGCGCGGGCGAGTTCATCGGTCGCGTTGAGCCAGGCGTCCATCGCGCCTTCCAGCACGAACGACGCCATCGATTCGCACGCGTGCGATCGTGCCATCAGCACGCACGTATGCCGGCGGCGCCTGGCGGTCGCGCTCGCACATAGAACCGGTCGGCCGCCCTCGGAAGCGCCGATGGCGCGGACGTCGAGCGACGCGCGCGACGCGGCGAAGCGAAAAAAATCATCGTGCAGATAGGGAAATGCCGTCGCACATTGAACGACGCGCGTTCCCGACGGCACGTCGATCTCGAACGACCGGAAATCCCCCGCGCCGCCCGCCCACATGAACGGCCCGTTGTCATACCGTACGCATGGCCCCTTCCAAGTCAGCGGGCCCGGGTTGTCGGTATCGAGAAAAATCACCCGCACGCGTCGGCCGTCGGCGTTCCAGATGCGGAAGTTAAAGTAAAACCACCACGTCTCATGGCCTGACGTGTCAGGCCGGACGTAGATGGTGTCGCCTTCGATGCGGTCGACCACAATGTTGCCGCCAGGATACGCGCGGTCGACGTGCAGCCCGGGATGAATGCTATTCGTGATGATCATGTTGCCTCGTCTGCCAACTAAACATGAAAACCTGATGCTGTATTCAAGGCAGGACAGTCGGCCCCCCAAGTCGTCGTGAATCTCAACGACTTGGGGCGACGGATACTGAAGCCAAAGGCATCATTCTACTTCGATTAGATGAACGTCACACCTTAATCGAGGTCAGGCCCCCCGACCTGACCCAAATAGTGGATCTGACGGCCACGAGATCGCGCGGTTGCGCCAAATCGGGTGAATTGATGGTAGGACTAGTGCTGACAGTTGAGCCCCGCGCGGGAACGAATGGTCATCAATGTTGCTTCGGCACTAGCTGCCGGCTCCGTCGTCATCGTCAACAGTTCGAATATAACGAATGGTACGATAACGTCTTTCGTGGCCAT
>JBBCIV010000179.1:0-7676 GCA_037189665.1 Phycisphaerae bacterium
TGTGGCTTTGCGCTCTTCGCGACAAACTAAATTTTTCGAATCCGAGAATCACTCCGCGCCGCGGGGTGTCGAAGCGGACGCGACTTCAGATTTTCCGTTTGTCGCGTCGGTGCTGATCTTGACGAGCGACTCCGGCAGTTCAACGCCGCCGATGTCCTTGAGGGTTTGGAGCATGGGCGGGAGCGTGCGGGAAAGGCTTTGGAGGAAGTTGCCGGTGCTGTTGCCCTGGGCGCCTTCCCAGACGACGACCTTGTCGAACTTGATGTTGCTGATGGCCTTGGCGCTGGCGTCGGCGAGGTGGTCGAGGTGCTCGAGCATGAGCATCTGGAACGCCTTGTCCGCGCCGCCGCAGGCGTTGACGATGGCCTTGAGACCTTCGGCCTTCTTGGCGAGCAGTTCGTACTGGCCGCGGGCCTCGGCTTCGAGCTTGGCGAAGATCGCCTCGGCTTCGCCGATCGCCTCGACGCGGCGGCGCTCGGCGTCGGCTTCGGCCTCGACGATGGTCTTGGCCTTCAAGGCCTTCGCGGGGGCTTCGAACGCGGCGCGTTGTTCGGCTTCGACGCGTTCGGCGTGGGCGAGCGCGGCCTTGGCCATCGCGCGGTTCTGCGCCTCCTGCACCGCCGCCTCGGCCTCGCGCTTCTTGGTTTCCGACAGCTTGTACGCCTCGGCCTGCTTCACCTGAAGCTCGGCCTGCGTGGCGACGATTTCCGCCTGCGACCGGGCTTCGCCCGCCACCGCCTTGGCGTTGGCGTCGGCGACGGAGATACGCTTCTTCTGCTCGGCGGCCTTCACCTGCATTTCCTGCTCGAAGACGGCGGTCTGCTCGGCGATCTGGCGTTCCTTCTGAAGTTCGGCCAGCCGCACCGCCTGCTCGCGGGCGGCGACGCTTTCGCCGATGGTCTGTTCCTTGGTCAGCTCCGCCACGCGGACCGCCTGCTCCTGCGAGGCCTCGCGGATGCCGATTTCACGCGTCTTGTTGGCGTTGGCGACCAGCACCATGCGCTCGCGCTGGGCTTCCGCGACACGCACTTCGCCGAGCTTTTCTTGATCGGCGACGTCGCCGCGGGCCTGCTGGATCGCCTGGCTGGCGGCCTTCTGGCCGATGGCTTCGATGTAGCCGCTTTCGTCGGTGATATCGGTGATGTTCACGTTGATCAGCACGAGGCCGATCTTCCGCAGTTCGGGTTCGAGCGATTTCTGGATGTTGTGCAGGAACGATTCGCGGTCGCGGTTGATCTCCTCGATCCGCATCGACGCGATCACCTGGCGCAGCTGGCCGAAGATGATGTCCTGCGCCTGCTGCTGGATCTGGTGGGCGTTGAGGCCCAGCAGGCGGATGGCGGCGTTCTGCATGACTTCCGGCTCGGTGCCGATGGCGACGGTGAAGACGCTGGGCACGTTGACGCGGATGTTTTCCATCGACAGCGCGTCTTTCAGCGGGATCGAGATCTGCAGCGGCTCGAGCGACAGGTAGCTGTAATCCTGAAACAACGGCCACACCAGCGACGCCCCGCCGTGCACGCACTTGGCGGTGTTGCCGCCGCCCACCTTACCGTAGATGACCAGCACGCGGTTGCTGGGACAGCGGCGGTAGCGCGTCATCACCAGGTAGATAAACGTGAAGAAAATCAACCCGATAAAGGCGGCGATCACGTAGGTGATCGTCTGGGTCGTCCCCAATCCGTCGAACTGTGCGAGCATGGTCATAATGTCCGTCCCACTCTTCTTTGGTGTCCCTTTTCCGTATCTACATCATCTTCTTTACGTGGCGGCGTAGGCCGTCTGCATCTCCGGGGTGGCGATCACCTCGACCGTGTTCGGGCCGATCACGCTCGTGACGATGATGCGCGTGCCGGTTTCGAGCTTATTGCCGTAGGTGACGGCGTCGACCTCGACGGTTCGGTTTTGCAGGTCCAGGTGAACCTTGCCGAGCCCGTGTTTGTCGCCGGGGATGGCGATGTAAACGACGCCCGGCTTGCCGATCGATTGCTCGATGCGCGCCGTGCCGTCGTCGCCCAGCTTCGCGAGCGATCGAAGCAGCATCGCCACCAGGAACGCCACCGCCAGCGCCGAACCAATGGCAACCGGCGTGCTGATGATCGGCCGGGCGCCCATGGAGTTGGCGAGCAATCCGCCCAGGCCAAACGCGGTGACGCCCGCGATGATCGCACGGAGGCTGAAGATGCCCCAGAAATGCCCGTCGTGGTGATCCGCCCCGCCGCCGGCATCGCCGCCGTGGTCAAAACCATGATCGCCCCCGCCGCCCAGCAGGCTGAGCAGCAGTTGCAGCACGAAGACCGTCCCGCCGCCGATTGCGCAGATGAGATATAGCGTTGTCATGGTCGTTTCCGCCCTTGCGTACGATTTTCCCCGATACCATCGTATGGGTATGGGGTTTCGTCAATGCGTGGATCGTTCGAATACGACGCGGTGTTTCTACTCACTCCTGCCCCATCCCGGCAGGCATGAAATCCCGGATGTAGAAAGTTTAATCTCCCGTACGCCCGGAGCAGCAATAAAGTTGTGTTACAGGCGGGTTGGGATGTCTGATCCGCGATGCGAGGGAACCACGTAGAACGGAGGTTGTTATGAAACGAGGAGTCTGGATCGCCGCAGCGATGGTGACGGGCCTGATGGCGCTCGGCTGCGAAGAGAAAACCGAGGCCGAAAAGGCCGCCGAGAACGCCAGCGACACCGCGAACAAAAAGCTGGAGGAGGCCCAGGATCACAGCAAGGCCGGCACCGATGCTGCCAAAGAGCGCGCCGACGAACTGAAGGCCGGCGCGAAGGAGGGTGCCGACGCCATCCAGTCGTCCATCGACGATCTGGTCGGCAAGGCCCAGGGCGCGGTGAAGGACATGAAGTGGACCGACGCGGAGAACTACGTCAAGCAGATCGACGATCTGAAGGGCAAGCTCCCCGAGGCCGCCCGCACCAAGGTGGACGCGGCGCTGACCGAAGTGAAAAAGGCGATCGAGCTGGGCAAAAAAGCCCCGGCCATTCCGGGAACCTGAGCCGGGTTCCAAACGTCTGACCCCCAGTTGAGCTCGGATACCGTGCGGGTTTTCCCCTTGAGGGAAAACTCGCGCGGTTATTTCATGCGCGAGTTATTGGCCTCAGGAATCTTGACGCGAACATATGTCATCAGGGATATACTGAGGGGAAGCACCGGGGATGGCCCTGATGCAAGTTCATGTCCTACTGGGAGGTATGTTATGAAGCATGCGTTGATCGTTGCCGCCGTCGCGGGGTTAGTCGCGATCGGTTGCGAAGAAGAGAAAACCGACGTTCAAAAGGCTGCTGAAACCGTGAAGACGGAAACGAAGGAGGCCGCCAGCGAAGCCGGTCAGGCCACCGGCGGCGCGCTGGAGAAGGCCGGCGAGACGCTCAAGGACGCCGGCGCCGCCGTCAAGGACAAGGCCGCCGAGATCGCCCCCGACGCCACCAAGGCGGTCGAGGAGATCTACACCAAGGCCAAGGCCGCGATCGACTCGGGCAAGCTCGAAGACGCCAAGCCGCTGGTCGAGCAGCTCAAGACCTACGTCGACAAGGTCCCGCCGGAATGGAAGGAAAAGATCCAGACGCTGGTGACCGAGTACGGCAAGAAGGCCGCCGCGGGCGCGATCCCGGGCCTGGGCAAGTAATCGCCGGCGCGCGCGGACGCATTCCATTTACCAACATCATTGCGTTCGCGCGGCGGCCCGTCCGCCGCGCGAACGTTTGTTCCTGCGAGACGGCATCGCGCAGAATCTTCCGCTCCTCCGATGACGCGGGGGGCATGGTGCGGATATAGTGAATTGTTTGTTTTTCGAACCACGCTCTTGGGAAGGAGCATCTTGTATGGGTCTGATCAGAGAATTTCGTGACTTTATCATCAAGGGCAACGCCATCGACCTCGCGGTCGGCATCATCATCGGCGCCGCGTTCGGCGCCGTGGTGAACTCGCTGGTGACCAACGTCGTCATGCCGCCGATCGGCGTGCTGATGGGCGGCATCGATTTTTCGAGCCTCAGCATCAAGCTCGCAGACGCCGTTCCGCCGGGCGGCACGACGATGACCGGCATCACCAACGATACGGGCAAGGAAATCCCCGAAGTGACGTTGAAGTACGGGCTGTTCATCAACGCGTTGATCGCGCTGCTCATCCAGGGCTTCGCGATCTTCCTCGTGGTCAAGGTCATCAACACCGCCCGCAAGAAGTTCGAGAAGGAGAAGGAAGTCGAAGCCGCCGCCCCGCCCGTTCCGCCGGCGGACGTGCAACTGCTGACCGAAATCCGCGACCTGCTGAAAGCAAAAGCGTAATCCGTCAGACTTCCGCGGTGACATGGTTTGGCCGGCTCGTCCGCGAGCCGATCGTGCTGTAAGATGATCGCCCTAATGGCCCGCGCGGCAGGCGGGCCGGCTAAACCAACACCCCATAGGAGTTCTTCATGATGCGCCCCCTTCTCGCCGCCGCGCTCGCGACGGCGGTCACGATTTCCACGACGGCCAACGCCGATACCGTCGTCCTGAATAACGGCGACACGCTCAACGGCAAGATCGGACGCGTCACGGCGTCGGAGATCCAGTTCCAGTCGCCGGCGTTCGGCTCCATCACCATCCCCACCGCCAACGTCAGCAAGTACACCTTCGACAAGCCCGTGCCCGTCCAGCCGAAGGGCGCGCCGGTCGTCACCGAGCAGGTCACCGGCACCGCCACCGGCCTGACCGTCGGCAACCAGACCTACACCTACGGCCAGATCAAGGCGGTCAACCCCCCGGCGCAGGAATGGAAAGGCGCGATCCTCGGCAACTTCTCCCTCGCGCGCGGCAACACCAATAAGTTCGTCATCGGCGCCGAGGCCGCCACCTCCCTTCGACGGAACGATGCCGTCTACGACGACCGCACCACCCTCAGCGGCGCCTACAATTTCGGCGAGTCCGGCGGCGGCTCGTCGGGCGACGACAAGGTCACCGATACCGACAACTGGAACATCTTCGCCAAGCACGACCGCTTCTGGACCGACCAGCTCTACGGCTACGTCGTCGGCAAGCTCGAACACGACCGCATCGCCGACCTGTATTACCGCGTGTCGCCCGGCGTCGGCGTCGGTTACCAGTGGATCGAAACGCCCACGACCAAGCTGAGCGGCGAAGCCGGCGTCACCTACATCCACGAAGAGTTCGACCCGTCGGGCACCAACGACGAGATCGCGCTGCGCCTGGCCTACAACTACACCCACCAGATCAACGACCGCGTCAGCTTCTTCCACACGCTGGAATTCCTGCCCGCGTTCAGCGATCCCAGCGACTACATCCTCAACACCGACGTCGGCCTTCGCGCCAAGCTGACCGACAACTTCTTCAGTCAGTTCAAGCTCCTCTACAAGCGCGACAGCACGCCGGCGGAGGGCGCTGGCAAGAACGACCTGCTGTACACGATTGGCGTCGGCTGGGAATTTTAGGGAGATGAATTCAGAATGCTGAATGATGAATGTGTCAGCCTCGGTACGACGTATTCATCATTCAGCATTCTGAATTCCCCCCCTTCACACTTTCTGTCGCCCCGCGATCGCTTCCGCCAGCATGTTTTTGTTCGCGTGCTCGATGCTCGAACCGCTCGCCAAACCCCGGGCCAGGCGGGTGACTTGCACGTTGGGATAACGGCGGTGCACCTCGTTCTGGATGTGCAGCGCCGTCGTGTCGCCTTCGATCGTGGGGTTGGTGCCCATGATCAGCTCGCGGATTTCGCCTCCGGCGAGCCGTTCCATCAGCGGTTCGATCGTGAGGTCGCCCGGCTCGATCCCCTCCAGCGGCGACAGCCGCCCGAGCAGCACGTGATACACGCCCTTGAACAGCCCCGCCGCCTCCAGCGCCAGCAAATCCTTCGGCTGCTCGACGATGCACACCAGCCCCCGGTCCCGGCCGGCGTCGGCGCAGATGTTGCAGGGGTTGGATTCGGTCAGGTTGTAGCACGTCGAACAGTGCTTGATTTTCGTCTTCACATCCCGAATCGCATCCGCCAGCAATAGCGCCTGCTCCGGCGACTGCTTGAGCATATGAAACGTAATCCGCTCCGCGCTTCGCATCCCGATACCGGGCAGCTTGGCGAGCAGGTTCATGAGGTTCTGGATCGATGCGGTGTAATTCGCCATTGCCGGGCGATTCTAACACACGCCGCACCGCATCCGAAGCCCGCACCACACCCTGACGCTATGCATTGGGTGGCGGAACCACACCAAGCTGCATCATCAAACCGAGCGTGTCCATGATGATGCGTGTGTCTTTGATCTTACCGTCTTGAAACCGGTCGATGACCATACCCCAGACCTTGACCGATCGCCCCGTGGCAGGCACGCCAAGGAATGTGCCCCGATGGGTGCCCGTCCACTCAAAGCGGGTCAGCACCTTGTCCCCCTCGGCGATCTGCTCTTCCACCGTCCATCGCATGTCCGGAAAACCGGCCCGCATTCCGCGCAGGACATCTTTCAGGCCCTCCAAGCCCGGCCCTTGCCCGGGAAACGGCACCGCCTCCACCATGTCCTCACAGAAGAAGTCGCCGGCAGAATCGATATTTCCTGCACTAAGCACGTCGGCAAGGAGTCGCTCGACAATTTCTTTGTAGTTTTCCATTTCTTTCACGGGGTCGGACTGGGAGGAGTCGGCATATGTATCGCCACCACATCGGTGAAGTCACCGATTTCTACTCCAGAGGAATCTGGTTTTAAAGCGCTTACGATAGGGAAGAATGCAAATCGGCACGAAGTTCCGTCGTCTGTCAGAGGTTTGCGCAACCATCGCCTCAGGCATGATCGCGTCTTCCGTGTCGGCCGACACGTTTACGATGCTGGCGTCGCTCGAAATAACGTAAACGGGGCCGGTATCCTGAGCGAAGATCGTCTTCTCAGGCCGACCCTCGACGGCACCACCTGCTTCGGCGCCGACAACGACAACGGCACGGTCTTCGCCTACACCATCCCCGAACCCGCCTCCCTCGCGGCGCTCGCGCTCGGCAGCGCAGCCGTGCTTCGCCGTCGGCGGGCGTGAGTAGACCGAGCGTCTCCGGCGGCACGATCGACGGGGAAATCCACGAGCGTTCGGCGAGGGCGCCGGGAATCTTTCGCGACTTCAGTGGCATGGTCGATTTGGCCCTGCTCCCGCCCGACATCGCCCGTCCGGCGCGGCAGGCAATGCGGTGGTTCAACGACGAGTTGCCCGTGCCCCGCCTGGGAAAACAAAACGCGATCTGCTGGTTTCGCGCCTCCCAGCAGGAAATGATCGACCGCGCCTTCGACCTGATCGCCGCACTTCGCGCAGCCGGTCACCAGGTGCAACAACTGCAAACCGACAGACCGGGTCGATGCCTCTACGAAGACCCATACCAGGTCGCCGCCATCCCGTGGCGAGACACGAATCTCGAAGGCAAGCCGGTCTGACTCACGCCACCAGTCGCTTCATGTCCTGCGTCATCGACGTGGCCTCGCTCAAACGCACCACGTCATACTTCGCCGCGACCGATTTGATCACATGCCGCCCCGAGTTGACTTCGTCCAGGTACCGATCCCTCAACTCCCGCGCCGCAGCGATGAACCGCGGATCGATCTTCGTCTTCTGCTTCCGCGGTCGTTTCGCCTTCTCCGATTTCACCGGTTGGATCGGCGCCGGCGGTGCAAACCGCATCCCGCCCGACAACGCCC
>JBBCIV010000180.1:0-3670 GCA_037189665.1 Phycisphaerae bacterium
ATGGGCGACGCAGGCGTCGCAGCTACAACGATGGATTCGGTTTCCATCCGTGCTGATCTGAGGCAATCCGTGCAAATCCGTGTCCCCAACGAACCCCAAAAACAGAAACGCACGAATCGTTATCATATCGGCTTTTCGAAAACCGATATGATAATCACGCCTGCTGATCGGCGTACCAGCACGCCGCGGTGTGCCCGGGCTCGCCCTGCACCTGCGCCAAGGGCGGCGGCTCGTGAACGCACTTCTGCATCACCCGAAGCCGGACGCCAGCGCTGGTGATCTCGGCCGTCTCCGACGCGGAAGATTCCGACGCGAGCTTGCGCGCAAGCGGGCATCGCGGGTGAAAGTGGCAGCCGGTGGGCGGGTTGCTGGGGCTGGGCACTTCGCCGGCGAGGACGATTCGCTTCCGCTTCGGCCGGGGGTTGGGCTCGGGGACGGCGCTCAACAGCGACAGCGTGTACGGATGCCTCGGGTTGCGGTACAGCTCCTTCGCGGCGGCGTGCTCCACGATCCGCCCGAGGTACATCACCGCCACCTCGTCCGAAAAGTGCTCCACCACCGCCAAGTTGTGCGCGATGAACAGGTACGCGATCCCGCGCTCCTGCTGAAGGTCGTCCAGCAGGTTCAGAATCTGCGACTGGATCGACACGTCCAGCGCCGATACCGGCTCGTCACACACGATGAACTCCGGCGACAACGCCAGCGCCCGCGCGATGCCGATGCGCTGCCGTTGCCCGCCCGAAAATTCGTGCGGATATCGCAACGCGTCGTGCGGGTGCAGCCCCACGCGGCTGAGCAGCGATCCGACCATGTCGTCGCGATCCTTGCCCCTGGCGATGCCGTGCACCTGGATCGGCTCGCCGATGATGTTGCCGATGGTCATGCGCGGGTTCAGGCTGCTGACCGGGTCCTGGAAGATGATCTGCATGTGCCGCCGAAGCTGGCGCAGCTCATTTCCGCGGTAGGCGAAGAAATCGCGGCCCTTGTACAGCACCTCGCCCGACGTCGCGGGCACGAGCCGCAGGATCGTTCGGCCGACCGTCGTCTTGCCGCATCCGCTCTCGCCGACGAGCCCGAGCGTGCGCTTCGGGTGCAGCGTGAACGACACGTCGTCCACCGCCTTCACGTGCCCCGTCACGCGAGAGAACACGCCCTTGCGAATCGGAAAATGCGTCTTCAGATGCCGCACTTCCACCAATGGATTCTCCGCAGGTAAAGCGGCGGTGGGCGTTGCAGGGGCTGTTTCGGTGGGAACGGTCACTTCAGCACCTCGCCATCCTTCAGTTCGGTCACGCTCTCGAGCTGCACCGACCGCCGGCTGTTGAGCACCGGCAACGTAACGGGCGACCGCTCATAATTTGGTATGTGATGACATCGGCCCCAGTGCAAAGCCGACACCTCGCGCAGCTCGGGCTCGACGGTGGCGCACTTCTGGTCGCCCTGCATCGACGGGCATCGCGGATGAAATTTGCAGCCCTTCGGGAACCGCGCCGGGCTTGGCACGGAGCCGGCGATCGTCTCCAGCCGCGCCACGTCCGCGCCCAGGCGCGGCACGCTTCGGAGCAGCCCCTGTGTATAAGGGTGCTGCGGCGAATCGAAGATCTCGTCCACCTTCGCCACCTCCACGATGCGGCTGGCGTACATCACCGCCACCGTATCCGCGTTCTCCGCCACCACGCCCAGGTCATGCGTGATCAGCAGGATGGCCATGCCGGTTTCGTCCTGCAGTTTGCGCAGCAGGTCGAGGATCTGCGCCTGGATGGTGACGTCGAGCGCGGTCGTCGGCTCGTCGGCGATGAGCAGCTTCGGCTTACACGACAGCGCCATCGCGATCATGATTCGCTGCCGCATGCCGCCGGACATCTGGTGCGGGTACTCGCGCAGTCGGCGGTGCGGGTCGTTGATGCCGACGTCGGCCAGCGCCGTCTCGGCGATCTTCCACGCTTCACGTTTGGAAACGTGCTGGTGCAGCGCGATCGCCTCGACGATCTGGTCGCCGATGGAGTAGACCGGGTTGAGCGAGGTCATCGGCTCCTGGAAGATCATCGCGATGTCGCGCCCTCGCACCTGGCGCATCTGGGCCTCGGTCCGCGAAAGCAAATCCCGCCCCTCCAGCCGAATCTGCCCGCCGAGATACTTCGCCGGCGGCGTGGGCAGCAGGCGGAGGATCGACATCGCGGTGACCGATTTTCCGCACCCGCTTTCGCCCACCAGCGCGACGGTCTGCCCCGGGAACACCGAAACCGACGACTCGTTGACCGCCGTCACCTGCCCGCGGGCGGTTTCAAAGGCGACGGAGAGGTTGTCGATTTCGAGCAGAGGTTGCATGAGGCTATTCTCGCTTCATCAGTTTCGGGTCCAACGCATCGCGGAGGGCTTCGCCGATCAGGTTGTACGAGAGCACGGTGAGGAAGATCGCCGCGCCCGGGAACATCGCCAGCCACCATTGAAACCCGCCGGTCGCGCCGACGGCCTGGTTCAGCATCGCGCCCCAGCTTGGCTCGTCGATGAGGCCCAATCCCAGAAAACTCAGAGCGCTTTCCGCCAGGATCGCGGAGGCGACGCCAAAGCTTACCTGCACCAGCACTGGCGCCAGCGCGTTGGGCAGCAGGTGCCGGAACAGGATCGATCGCAACGGCAACCCCAACGCCTGAGCCGCCAGCACGTAATCGACCTTGCGAAGCTTCAGGAACTCCGCGCGCACGAACCGGGCAATGCCGACCCACCCCGTGAACCCGATGATCAACATGATGATGTATAGGTTGCGCCCGAAGAACGCCACCGCCGCCAACATGAGAAACATCGTGGGAATGGCGTCGAAGACTTCGAGGACCCGCATGCCGAGCAGGTCCACCCACTTCACGTAGTAGCCCATCAACGCCCCCACCACCACGCCGATGACCAGCGACAACGCGGTCGAGATGAACCCGAGCGACATGGCGATACGGCACGCGTGGATCATGCGGCTGAGGATGTCCGAACCGTTGGTCTCGGTGCCCATCCAGTGAACGTTCGAAGGCGACCAGGGGTGGGGCCGGGCGTCGGCGTCGAACGGCTGGTCGCGCAGGCGATCGGTGGCGGAGAAACGGATGGGGGCGTAGACCGACCATTCGACCTTGCCCGCGCTTTCCATCGCCCGGTACTGCTCAAAGTTCTGCAACTGCGGCGGGCGAACGACGAAGAAGCAGGCGATCGCCAGCACGGCGTAGATCGCCGTGATGATCAGCAGGCGGCGAGACGGCGCGATGCGCCTGGCGATGAAGTAGAAGAGGATCGAGACGACCGTTCCGATGCCGAGGCTGACGTCGGCCCAGTTCAGGTATCGGAACGCCGGAAAGCTCACCACGCCTTCGGACTTGATCGCCAGCGGATACGTGTTCGCCAGGAACGGCCCCGCCACGCCGCAGAAGGCGACGACCAGAATCCACGCGAGGCCCAGCCTCGCGCCAAAGCCTGAAAACGTCGCCGTCACCACGCGCCGCAACCACGGCCGAGGCGATTCGGCGCGCGGTTCGGGCGTCGTGGCGGAAGGGCTGGCGATGGCCTCACTCATAGCTCACCCGTGGGTCGGCGATGGCGTAGCAGATATCGGCCAGGATGAGGCTCGACAGAGATAGCACCCCGGCGACCAGCGTCACCGCCAGCACCAGGTCGCGGTCGCGCGTCTTGA
>JBBCIV010000181.1:0-3276 GCA_037189665.1 Phycisphaerae bacterium
TGTTCGGTTACGTGGAGAACAACCCGGTGAACCGCCTGGACCCGGGCGGGCAGGAGAGCCAGACGGAGGACGAGGCACGGCGTCAGCGGGAACTGGCGGACCAGCAGCGGCGACGCCAGGAGGTGGCGCAGGTCCAGGAGAGGAACGAGCGTTGGAAGCGACAGCGTCGGGAGGGCCAGGGCGTGGCGGGGAGCGAGGGCGGGGAGCAGGCCGGCTCGAGCTCTGCTTCGCGGCCTGATGAAACGGTACCCGAGGAACAATCCAAGCTTCAGGACTCGCAGGCGCCCGCGTCATCCGCTGACTCAAGTCCGTC
Source organism: Phycisphaerae bacterium (assembly GCA_037189665.1). Lineage (GTDB taxonomy): Bacteria > Planctomycetota > Phycisphaerae > Tepidisphaerales > Tepidisphaeraceae > BPJO01. Next base: position 314 of record JBBCIV010000181.1, read on the forward strand.
GGGCGTCAGCGATCAGATAAGGAGGAACATCGAGCAAAACAAGGCCATCCGCGAGGCCCAGAAGCGTGGCATGCGCCTTGAAGATTACCTTGGCCGGAAGAGGTCTCAGGAACAAGGTGCCAAGCGGCTGAAGGACCAGCGTGCCGAATTGCTGCGTGAGCACCGTGACCTGGAGAAGCGTTGGGCCGACACGATGCGTGGCGATCAGATGTTCAAACGGCCGCTCGAGCAGGGCCTGTTGGGGGTCGAGAAAGAGATCCAGATGCTGGACTCGATGATAGAACAGTATTATCCCCTTGCCTTCGACCCTGAGACTCGTTTCCGCCAGCGTGTCCCGACGATCAAGGAGGTACAGGGAGGGATGGCGAGCAAGGGTGAGGCCTTGATACAGGGCGTTGCGAACGTCGGCGAGGCTGTCGCAAATGCGCCGGGCGATATCGCGAATATCGCCTTGAATAACAAGTTCAGCGGGCTAGGTCTGATCAACTGGGCCAGCGGTGCCAATGTCGAGATTCCGAAGCTGTTTTCCGCGGAAGACCGTTTCGCGTCGGAGTACGGCAATCATGACCGGAATGTGGGTGTGGCGAGCATCGGCCTGGACCTGGCGACGTTGAAAATCGGGGTGGGCACGTTGTCCCGTCTCGGCGACGCCCTTGGGGATATGGCCAAGGCAATGAGGAGGGTGGACAGCGCGACGCCGCCTCCGTTGAACGTGAAGCCGCCGGCCGGCAGTCCTCCTCCGTTGCCGACTCCCGCCCCGGCTACGCCCGCAGTCAGGCCCGCGCCAGCGGAGTCGCTCCCAGGCACGCCCGCGAGAACTGCCGAATCGCCGCCGTCGGCTCCGGCACGGGCAGAGCCGACGGCACCGACAGGACAACAGGTGGCGGCGGAACCGGCGGTGCCGGCACAAAACACGCTTGGTGCTTCGCGTGCGTCCAGCCAACCACAGGCTGCCGCACCACGGGCCGTTGAGGGTGAACTGGTAGGTCAGTTTGAGAGCCCTCGCCCGACGCAACTGTCCGTTCATCCTGATATCGTCGAGTCTTACGTGGCCAAGCTGCAAAGAGGGGAGCGGCTTGCACCAATTGACGTGGTAGAATTGCCAGACGGTCGGCGGTTTATCTTAGATGGTCACCACCGATTTGTCGCTGGGCAGCAAACTGGGATTCCAATTGACTTATCTGTGCGCCCAAATCCTGGGCCAGTTGGTTTTGAATGGAATCGCGTCGTGTGGGAGCGATTTCCGATTGATCCTCGGTAGGATGGGAGTCCGTATGAAGTTTGCATTTGACGTTGATGGCGTGATTCTGGAGATGCCGGAGTTCTTTGCTGCCTTGACCGCTGCGCTCAAATCAGCTGGACACCAAGTGTTCATCGTGACTGATTTCGATGAGCACTTCAGGCAATACCGAGTAGATGAACTTGCGCGTCATCAGATCGTATACGACGAGTTGGTGATTACACCGCGGAAGCACGACTTTTTCCGTGAGCAATCCATCGACTTCGCCATTGACGATGATATTGAGTACTATCCTAAGCTAAGGCGGCTTCAAGCTTACATTTTTTCACGATCTGACGACGAGAAGGAAGGTGTTTGATCTTCTGGAATACGAATTTGGGACGTTCAATGGGGATGTGCCTCCAGTTACGCCCTCGATTGCCGATCTGGCGAGAAATCCCGAAGATCAAATACGCGAGCACTTGAAGCACTTTCCGAGAAGCAGCAGTTCAATTACCTTGATCCACTGAGACGGTCAGTCGTCGAAAATTCACATCTTTCCTCATAAATATTGTCCTTGGAGACATAATGCCGGACGATCAGATAGACAGCAAGGTGATTGCAGAACTTCAAGCAAGAGCCACGGCTAATTTGCGTGCGGCAGGTGGACGTTCTGATGCCCTTCGGGATGCAATCTTGTCCTACCTTCAGGAAGGTTATCAGTTGGACCTTGGCCCAAGTGAACTAACGGACTTCTTTTGCGTCTCTACGCCGAACATTGTCGAGGAGGCCGGTTATATAGGTGCTGCAGGTGATGCCGTTGTAGCGCTCTTCGATGAACTCCATGATCAGTTCCGGCGCTCGGATGGAACAGCGTAGCGAGAAATTGTCTATTGGACCAAACACATGGCAATCTGGACAGAGAACGTGCTTTACTGAGGCGCGTTCTCTTTTTGTTTAATTAGTTTTTCGGGGCATTTGAGATGTATAACAGTTGCTTCAAGAGCCCAGTGCTCCCGCCGCTAAGGTGACGCGGTCGGTATGTATACTGAAGTCTATTCTCCTGAAGATTTCTTGCCGTGAGTTTTAAATTATGATGGAGCATAAAGCATACATTCTGGACTACAGTTCATTTGATCGTGAACTTCGACCTGTTCTCGAAACGGCGTTGCAGACCATGAAAAATGATGAACTTGTTCAGTTCATTGAATCTAATTTAGGCGTACTTAAGGATCCTTGCGAAGGAGAGCTATTAGACGCTGATTGGCGTCAAATCATCGACGTAACTGATGTGCATCAACTCGGAGACTTAGCACTAACGAAGTATTACGATCCCAAGGATGATTTAGGAATCGGAAATTCATGGGAGGTTATTCAAGATATGATTAGTGAAGATCATTCTGAATCTCCTGTGCTTGGGGTGACAGTTGGTCCTACAGAAAATCCGTTTGATCCTGGGAAAATGGGGTCATATTTTCAATCAGAAGTCCAAGTCGATAAGAATTATAGATATTTGGATTCGTTGCCAGAAGAACGAGATGAGGTAAAGCGCGCAAAAGAAATTTTGTCAGCAGCGCGCAATGCTAAATCAGGTCTTTACGTGACATTCTAAAAGGTAAAGGAGGAAAAGAGCTGCTGTTGTGTTTGTAAGGTTGAGCGATCTTGTCCAATTTCGTTCTCAGAGTTGAACACTATCGCAGATCGGGTTTGTGCTCACCTTGAAAAAGCAGGAATCAATGGTAGG
>JBBCIV010000182.1:0-5053 GCA_037189665.1 Phycisphaerae bacterium
CGCCCGAAAAGGCGGCCGCGACGTTCTCAGACCGCGATCGCCGCGCGCGATCAGTTCATCATCGCACCGCGAAGGCGCTTGAGCGCTTCGTGCTCGATCTGCCGCACGCGTTCGCGGGTGAGGCCGATGCGCGTGCCGATCTGCTTGAGCGTGAGCGGGTCTTCGCCTTCCAGCCCGTAGCGGAGGCGCAGGATGGTGGCGGCCCGCTCGTCGATGCGGTCGAGCAGACGTTCGAGCTGGCGGAGGTCGTCATTGCCGGTGACCTGTTCGTCCGGCGTCAGCGAGTTCACGTCGGCAACGACGTCGCTGATCGTCAGCTCTTCGTCTCCATCGCCGGCGCTGAACTGGGTGGGGGAGCTATAGGCCTTCAGGGCGGCCTTGACGATCTTCAGCTTCTTCATGGAGACTTCCATGTCCTTCGCCAGCTCCTCGTTCGACGGCGGGCGGCCGAGGGTGTCTTCGAGCTTTCGGGTGGACTTCTTGTAGCGGGTCATCAACTCCATCATGTACGCCGGCACGTGGATCGGCTGTACACCATTAATGAGGGCCCGCTTGATCGCCTGCTTGATCCACCAGCTTGCATAGGTGCTGAAGCGGCAGCCGGCGTCGGGGTCGAAGCCCTCGACCGCGCGGAGCAGGCCGATGTTGCCTTCCTCGATCAGGTCGGTCAGGCACATGCCGCGGCCGACGAACTGCTTGGCGATGTTCACCACCAGGCGCAGGTTTGCCCGAACCATCCGCTCGCGGGCGGCCATGTCGGATCGCTCAATGATGTCGCGGGCGAGCGATTTCTCCTCGTCGGCGGTCAGAAGGCGTACTTCGTTGATCTGACGCAGGTAAAGCTGCAAGTTCGTCTGCACTGCGGTGGCGGCCATGTTTGTCCCTTTCGCTTCCTTGCCAGCGTCCGCTAATCGCGTGACTAACAGGACTGGCAATAAAGGGATCGGCACCGATGGCGCGCACATTAACCTCCGGCAAACGATTGTGTGTCCGATAATGGGCTTGAGGGCGATGCTGGGAAACGCGTATCCCGGTTATGCCGGGTGTAGCGATTCTGAGCGCATGGGAAAGCCCACGACAAACGCCGTGGGCTTTCCTGTTGGGGCGGGAGTGAAGGCGACCTCACACGCCGGTGTGCTGCGTCACATCGCGCTGGCGGTATTCGTGCATGCGCAGGCGGTTGATCGCGGCGAGGTAGGCGTAGGCCGAGGCTTCGATGATGTCGGTGCTCACGCCTCGCCCGCGCACCTTCGTACCGTTGTGGTCGAGTTCGATCTGCACCTCGCCCATCGCGTCCTTGCCCTTGCTGACGGCGCGGATGCCGTAGTCGGTGAGGTTGGCGCGGATGCCGGTGATGCGGGCGATCGCGCTGTAGATCGCGTCGATCGGGCCGTCGCCGATGCTGGCGTCGCGATCGGACTTGCCAGCGGAGTCCTTCAGCACCACGGTGGCGGTCGGGACGGCGTTCGTGCCGCTGACGACCTGAAGGCTCACCAGTTCCCACAGGCTGGCCGACCGTTCCAGCACGTCGTCGATCAGGGCTTCGATGTCCTCGTCGAAGACTTCCTTCTTCTTGTCCGCCAGCGCCTTGAACTTGGTGAAGGTGGATTCTGTCTGCTCTTCGGAGAGCGTGTAGCCCAGCTGCGCCACGCGATCCTTGAACGCCGCCCGGCCGGAGTGCTTGCCCATGACCAGGTCGGTCTTGGGGACGCCGACGGTCTTGGGGTCCATGATCTCGTAGGTCTCGCGATACTTCAGCATGCCGTCCTGGTGGATGCCCGACTCGTGCGCAAACGCGTTGCGGCCGACGATCGCCTTGTTGCGGGGGACGGTCAATCCGGTCAGCGAGCTGACCATGCGGCTGGCGGGATAGAGCCTGGTCGAGTCGATGTTCGTGCGCAGCCCGTACACGTCCGGGCGGACGCGCAGGTTCATCACGAACTCCTCCATTGACGCGTTGCCCGCGCGCTCGCCGATGCCGTTGATCGTGCACTCGACCTGCCTCGCGCCGTTCAGCACGGCGCTCAGCGAGTTCGCCACCGCCATGCCCAGGTCGTCGTGGCAGTGAGACGAGAGCGTGACGTTGTTCTGCCGGATGATCGGCAGACGTTCGATCAGGTGGCGGAAGATGAGGCCGTAGCCGTCTGGCGTGGCGTAGCCGACGGTATCGGGCAGGTTGATCGTCGTCGCGCCCGCCTCGATGGCGGCGTGGGTGATCTCCTCCAAAAACTCCAGTTCGGTGCGGCTGGCGTCCTCCGGGCTGAACTCGACGTCGTCCGTGAACGATCGCGCGTGCTTCACCGACTCGACCGCCAGCCTGATGATCTCCTCCTTGCCCTTGCGCAGCTTGTGCTCGCGGTGGATCTTGGAGGTGGCGCAGAAGACGTGGATGCGGCTCTTCTTCGCCGGCTTGATGGCGTGGCCGGCCCGGTCGATGTCCTTGGGCGTGCAGCGGGCCAGGCCGCATATCACTGCGTTCTGCACCTGCTCGGCGATCGCCTTCACCGACTGGAAGTCGCCTTCGGATGAGATCGGAAAGCCCGCTTCGATGACGTCCACGCCCATCGCTTCAAGGAGCTTGGCGATCTCGACTTTTTCGGGCAGCGTGAGCGTGGCGCCGGGGGACTGCTCGCCATCGCGTAAGGTTGTGTCGAAGATCTTTACCGTGTCCATTTCAGCTCCTTGGGCTGAACAAGCTGCCAACTAAAACAAAAAAGCCCCGCGACGGTTGGTGCGTCGCAGGGCCGGAACTTTAATCGATTGGGTTCGACGTTCCTACGATGCGACCGCACGGCTGCCGAGAAGCAGGCCAAGGGAAAGTCGCAGATCGGCGGAAATCAAACGCATTCACAACAGATTGCCGTGTTGTCTGCGATTTGTCAACGGGTGGAAGGACGGGTTTTAGCGCTACCGCGCAGGGCTGAGGACAGAAAACGGCATGTCGTGTCGGGCAGAGACACGAAATCACGAAGAGACGAAGGGAGACACGAAAGGAATAAGCATTTCCTCTTCGTGGCTCCCTTCGTTCATATCGTGCCTTCGTGTCTCTGCCTCGCAGAACAACGCGATTTACGATTGATCCTCACAGCTTGGCCCCCCTGCGCAGCAGGGCGTTCAGTTGCCGCCCGCGATCGGCGCTTTGCCGGTGCGGCGGACCTCGGCGATGTAGTCCTGACGGATGCGCTCGTATTCGGCTTCCTCCGCCAGCGCTGCGTTGTACTCGGACTGGGCGGCGCGGAGGTTGTCGCGCGCGGTGTCGAGGTTGGCCTTGGCGGCGCGGGCGTCTTCGGAGTTGGTGACCTGCGCGGCGTAGTTCGACCGCATCGCGCGCACCTTCGCGGCGGCCATCAGCATGCGCTGGCGGGCGTCCTCCACTTCCGGGGCCTGCGCCAGCGCGATGATCTCCTCGCGCGTCATGCGGTTGCGCGTCTCCAACGCTGCCATCGCGTGTGGGAAGAGCCAGTCGAAACTGCCCCGGCCGGTGAGCACGAGGTTGCTGATCACACGCTGGCTTTCCCGCTGTTTCTTCTCGAGTTCCTTGTAATACGTATCCGCCCGCAGCGCGTCGAAGATCGGCCTGCGGACGGCGTCGTAGTCGGCCTGGGCGCGGCGGAGGTTGATGAGCTGCTGGCGGTAGTCGTCGGTGTTCCAGAGCTCGTTGTTCATCGCGTGGACCGAGTTGCCGGACGTCGCGCTCAACGCCTTGGTCAACTCTGTCTTGGCATCGTCGAGCTCGCGCTTGGCCTCGATCGACCGGGTGCGGTCGGCGGGCATTGGCAGGCCGTTGGGGCCCATGCGAAGGCGGTCGTAACCCTTCTCGTTCCGTTGCGGCTGGCGCTTGACGTTGCCGCCCTTGTTGCCCCCGTCGGCGGCCTTGTCCTTGCCGTCGTCTGCGGCTTTCACGCCCTTGTCCGCGCCCGATTTCTGGCTGGATTTGTCTGAGGCCTTCTGGCCTGATTTGCCGCCCGCGTCTTTTTCATCCGCGGCGAAGGAGGGGGTGACCAGCGCGGCCGAGAGGCCCACCGACAGGGTGAAGGCGAGTTGGCGAAGGGGGTTGGACATGTCAATACTCCTGCATATCCCTTATCGACCCGGTCCGCACACCACTTGCAGAGAGATGAACCACACGCGCTACATTCGCTCGCGCACGGCCGGGAATCCGCTCAATTATACAATTCAGACCCCCGTCAGTTGAACACGGAATTACGTAAAACGAATTAAACGGTTTTTGGTTTTATCGTCCATTTCGGGTTCTGCCCGAAGAACCGGCAGGGGTTGTTAAAGAAGATTTCCGTCGCCTCCTCCTCCGAATGTCCACGCCGGCGGAATTCCAGGCACGTATCGGTGAGGCAGTGCGGACCCGATTCGCCCCAGTCGCTGGCGCTGTTCACGCACAATTGCTGCGACCCGTACATCTCGATGATGTCCACCGCCCGCTGGGGCGTCACCTTGGTGACCGGATAGATCGTCAGCCCCGCCCAGAAGCCGCATTCGCGGGCTTTTCGGAGGGTGTGTTCCTCGCAGTGGTCGATCAGTACCCGCTCGGGTTTGATCCGCGGGTCGTTTTTGAGAATCGAGCAGATGATGTCCGTCCCCTTGTGCTTGTCCGCCAGATGGGGCGTGTGGATCAGGATCATCTGGTCGTGCTTCGCCGCCACGTCCACCTGTAGCTCAAAGGTGGTGATCTCGTTTCGCGTGTTTTTGTTCAGCCCGATTTCGCCCACGCCCAGCACGCGCGGATGTGACAGCAGCGGGGGGATCAGCGCGATCACATCCTTCGATAGCTCGACGTTTTCCGCTTCCTTGGCGTTGATGCACAGCCATGAGAAATGCTCGATGCCGTACTTCGCCGCCCGCTTGGGCTCGACGTCGAGCAGGTGCCGGAAATAGTCCGCAAACGACGCCGCCGACGAGCGGTCATACCCAGCCCAGAACGCCGGTTCGCTGACAGCCACCACCCCGGCGCGGGCCATGTAAATGTAATCGTCGGTCGTCCGGCTGACACAGTGAATGTGAGGATCAATGTACTTCATGGATCAGCTTGTCCATTGTG
>JBBCIV010000183.1:0-7008 GCA_037189665.1 Phycisphaerae bacterium
TCTTCACAACATCAATGACACGCCAGTGGTAGTTTGGCGCAAGCTCAAGCTGCCACTTTGCACGGATAAAAATCTTGTCACCACTTGTAACAGACGAACTCGAATACTGCCCAGCGGCGTTCGTGTAAACGTATTCCACGACCGAGGATCCCAGCCCAGCCACCTTTCGCACTTCAATAAGGATGCTTGGCACTGGAACTGCCGTCGGCGTAAACGCGTCTGTGATGGTGCCGGACACCGTTAGGCCATAAATCGCCGTCGGAGAGATAAGGCCGATGATGGATAGAACGGTTAAGATCGTTCTGATATTTCTCATAATCGTCAGTCCTTCAGGAAGAAAGTTGCCTGCTGATCGCGCACGATGATTAGCAACTCCACTTCAAAGTCTCGAAGCGTTGGCTCGTTGGACAGATTTGTGCATCTGACCCGAATGGACTTGTCCCCGGATGATATCCTCTTGACGTTCCAGCTACTTCGATCGTTAAAGTGAAGCGTCGGTGTTGCCGCTAAACCTGGCCCCAACTTCTGTTTTGCAAGAGGAGGGTTGATGTATAAACGAGAAAGCGCATCAATGTCCTTGAGATTCACCGCAGCGACCCACGCTTCGATGCTCTTTGTGATTACCAGCCTCTCTTGAGGTGTAAGGAAATGTTCGATACAATCTGGAAGGACGACGTACAGCTTTTCATCGATAAGGCCCTGCACCACATGCAGTTCTAAAGGTGTGGTTTCTTCATTGCCCGTAGAGATAATGCCGGACCAGATGCCTGACTCCTCAAACTTCCATTTCCCAATTTTCGGCGAATCAGACAACATCGCCAGATAACCGGAATGTGCCGCGTACCAACTCTTCGTCTTTGATGGATCTAACTGGAGAGCGAGAAACGCTTGTTCATCCTCCCGCTTTGCGGACTGGAGCATCGCTTCGACAAGGTTGGTCAGCCGAATGGCCTGTGCCTCAGACACCGGATGCGAATCAGAGGAATTAGCAGGTTTCGTTGTGGGGGCGACAAAATCGTCCAGCTTTTTGTGCCGGCCTATTCTACCACCGAAAGCGTCGAAGATACGCATCGCCGACGACCGATCTCCGGCATTTAGTAAATACTTGATGGCGGCAATTGCTGCATCTGAGACGTTATCTTCAACAATCTTACACTCATTCCTCAGAAGCGGGGTGGACTTGATATCCTCAGATAACTCCGCACCTGCTGCGGTAACGTCGGACTTGAGAGTCTGCAGTCTCTTGCGAAGGCTCGTTATTAGGCCCGGCAATTCCGTCTGAAAGGTCTGTTTGACCTCAGCACTGGGGTTGCTCTGCGAAAGATAATTTACACAACCGACAAGGAGTCCAGATTGATTGAGAATGAGTTCGGCACGACTAAGCAAATTCGAACGATTGTTTGCACTCAACTTTTCAAACAGTCCGCTCCAACGCTCGTAGTCATCAAGCGCAGTTCGCAGCTTCTTTTGCGGATCTCCGCCAGGAGACCAGACCGAGTTCGGATCACGAACAGGCGGAGTGGCGTGAACGCTTGATGCAGAAGACCAGATGCCTGCTGCCATCGTAAACATGGCTATAAAAAACAAGAACTGTCTATACATCGTGATCTCCTCGAGTTGAAGTTCAATCTGTGACTCGTGCGGCTGATCAGTGAAGGGCTAGGCTGAGGACGGACGGAGGCTGGACACCGTTCGATCCGTTATTGTCGTCGTCGGTGAAGTTACCAATGTCATCTCGCAGGTCTCGGAAAATCACTGTGTAGCTGCCTCCTGTCACATTGGTCATGGACGAGAAAGTGGCGACAACTCGCTTCTCCTCAGCAGTTGTACCACTTAATGTGAATGCAGCAGTTGCCTTGCTCGTACCAGAACCATCTGCCAACTGGACTTTTAGCGCGTCGCCAACCTTTCGTAACCCGGCAACCTTTGATGGTGTGGCTCCTGTCGGTGCTTGATCGCGAACGTCTGCTTGAACCACCAGGCGCGTCTTTGCCTTTTTCACGTTGGACGAAACAGTGCCTGCGCTACAGGTGCCGACAATCTTGATGGCGTAGTCACTATTCTTGGGGTTGGCGTATGCAGCATTGTGTGCGCCGTTATTCCATTTCCCCTCGGTCCATACAATCGCATGGGATCCTTCTGATCGTTGTGTGCCGTCCAACGCTTGCGTGACCACTAACGTACCGCCACTGTTTCGAACCTCGAGATTTGCTGAATCCAGCGTCAGCCCGTTCAACTTCACGGTGAAGTTGATCGTTAAGTCGCTTCCGAGGTTGAAGGTTGTCGCAGACAGTGAATCGATCGTGATTTCAACAGTCGGCGATTCAGTCTTCCCTTGGGGATTCGGCGAGCCATACTGGGCGGCGGCCGGAATCCAAAACCCCAGCAGGACAGCTAAGGACACCAGTAACATGCCCAGAACGGGTCCACGTCGACGTCCAAGCAAGGTTCTCATCGCGTTCTCCCTGTGAGTATTACTTCTTTCACCAGTTCGCGCGCCTCGGCAGCGTAGGTCGAGGTGTTTCCTTTCCATCGCAGGCTGTGCTCAATATCCCTCGGCGGCTTGATTCCCGCCTGCCTAAGGCGCGCCTCCATCTGCGGGAAAAACTTTGCAAGAAAGAGCGCATCGTTCATCTGTTGCCAGGGGCGATCAGGACCAGTTGTTGACGGCTCACCCCAAGCGGAACGAAGTTCTAAAGGTAATAGTGATACATTCTCAGCAAATGAACGAAACTGCCCATACGTTGTCAATGAATCTGCTAGCAGAAAGGCATCTCCCCCGTAGTCAGACGGCACGGCGGTCAGTTCATCGAGGAAGACGCCAGCAAGAATCGTGTTGTAGGAGTAATTCTTCTCGATCCGAACCTTTAGTTCGCAAGGCCCCTTTACCAGGAATCGCTTGTATACCCCGCCCCAGAAGTCTCGGAATCTTGCTCTCGCTTCCATCGGATTTTTTTCAACTGGAAATGCATCGGACTCGGCGAGCCGATGATCCGTCGCCGACGCGTCATCAGGGCCGTTAACGGAGACTCTGACAAGGTAGTCGCGAAAACGATTCAGCGCGGCGTGACCGTCCTTGTTAACGTTGTACAGTGACAATACATAAACACCGGCAGGCACTGTAATCGTGCAGGTGAGATTCGGGCCAGCCTCGTTCAGAGGGTATGCTTCACCATGGTCGTCCCATTCGGATTGTCGCCTCGGCTGCCGCCAGGTCGTGTAACCTTGAGAGACACGGCTATCAAGATACGGGTAGGGAAGTTCGAGCGAACGACGGATGTCGGTGTGCATTGAATGCACCCAGTGTCTGACCGCGTCCGAGCGGTACTGAGCATCCAGTCGAACCCAATAGTCCACCGTGTCTGCTCGCGTGCCCCAGATAAAGTCAGCGGGTGAACAGGTCGCCGCTAGGCAAGCCCAATAACGACCATAGCGACCGAGCCAATCACCTTGTGTGCGCCAGTCATCGTCGAGGTACATCACGAAGGGACGCTGTTCTGCGTCCGCCTTCACCACGTCTTTCGCTGCCGATGGCCTTTCAACTGTCGGCGGCATTGCAAAACGTCGATCCGGTTTCGCCCCGCTTGGAAAGTTAGCGGTGGGCAGAGTACCGATTTCCTCCACCGGCGCTATGGTTTCCGGAGCGCTTGGGGGGATGTTTCCATACGTTCCAATCCAAGCCGAGCGTTCTGTAAGTGGAAGTAGCGATGTGACAAACAGTCCACCCTCGCTTCTCTCTCCGAACTGCAAATTGGCCAAAAGCTCCATGCCGGCATCGAGGCTGATTGTCTTGCCATCCTTAAGGCTAAGCGCCGAGAAGCCACTGCGCCGGTAGCCCAGCCACAAAACCTGTCCGGGCCCCTCCGCTAAAGAGGCGACGTAATCCTCTGAAATGAAGCTCTGAGCGTAACCTGCTGCCAGCGGGCTGACGCCCTTCAGCGATGCGTCACGACCACGCCAATGCTTCCACGTTTGCCCACTGTCCGCACTGATCGCGAGGCCCGCGTCGGTTGCGACGGCGATTTCGCCGTTCGACAGCGCGATGATATCGTTCACCAAATCCGACGGAAGCCCATCCCCTGTTCCTGCTGAAATTGCCGAGCGGAGATCTGCTCGAACGTGCCGTCCAGCCAGTGACGGATGGGCAGCCGACATGACAAAAACGCCGTCCGCTTGAGTTCCAAGAAAAGCCGTTCCTGACGCGTCTATTGCGACGGCTTGTATCTGATCTGACGGCAAGCCAGTCGCACGATTTAGATATTCCCACTTGTCGGCAGCGTTACGGTAGATCGACACACCAGAGCTGGTAGCAATCCAAATGTCGCCTGTCCGTTGGTCCAATGCAATGTCAAATACCCGCTCCCCAAGCGGTCCAGCAAGCGTATCTTAGCGAGACAAACCTTCAACCGACTCGTAGCACTGCCATCGCGAGCCGTTATACACACTAACACCATGGTTCAGGTGTCCAACCCAGATACGGCCTTGTTTGTCACACGCAACCGCATAGCCATTGTTATCGCCCAACCCCTCGCGTGTCGTGAACTGCTGCCACCATCTCGTTCGAACGTTGTATCGCCAAACTCCTCCGGTCCCGCCATCGTCTTCGGCACCGATCCAGACATTCCCTTCGAGATCGCGGCACATAGATATGACGAACTTTGGCAAATTCGTTTGCTGCGCCGCCATCCGTTCGATGCCGGCCCGTTCGCGAGCAACGGCCTGGCCCATCGCTCGTCGGTCGCTCTCGCGCAACCGCATCACGTCGGCTACTTGCCTCCTCGCATCAGCCAATTCATCCACAGGTGGAGAACGAGGCGCGCCCGGCGATCTCAGTGATTGGACCAATTTTCGTTCGCCGTCAGCTGCAGCCCGATCGACCGTTGCTCGCGTAATCACAATTGGGTCAGGATGTGTGACTGAGCGAAAGATAGGCAGTTTTGCTACAGGGATGGCTGCCGGAAGAGGATTCGCGAGGTCATTGGGCGACAGAATCTGCAGGGATGCCGCTTCAACGTAAGCCGGTGACGGGCGTTTCGCACTTCTTGATGTGGAAAGATCTAGCCATGAGTCAGGCAAACCAGCACTCTTTACCCAGACCCACTGATCTGGCGACGTCGCCCCATCGCCTTCGTCGGTGCGATGATCGGCGACCGCCAGGCGGTGGGTAATGATGCGACCGCCAAATTGCCCGGATCATCTTCTCCGGCGGGCAGAGCAGATGCGTCGCCGTCAGCAACGCTGATGTTGGCTAGCCGATACCATGGCACTGACGCGGTCGCAAGTTTTAGTTCGGTCGGCGCGTTCAGACTCCGACGATAAGGACAAGTGGCAATCCCGACCGCTACTGGCGTTCGATTGTCGTTGGAGCGATACCACGGGATGTGCGCTGCACGGAGTGTTATCGCCGCTGGCTCGCTGATGTCACGCCGGGGCGGTGAAGCGGAGTTCGTCGTGTAAGAAGAGCGACTCGTTCGCGGAGAAAACGAAATTCCGTTCCAAATGATTACGCCGAAAGCAACGATGGCGATTGCGCCCACGACAACCATCGCGACCTGGGCGGCGAGATTGTTTCCCCGTTTTCGCGCCATGTGGTTCGTCGGCATCCGGATGCCGGTTCAAGTTCTCCGCTACCGTGTCACTTCAGTCGGCCCCGTCGTTGGCGCGGAAGTCGGTTGTGGCGGCGGCTCCTTGCGTGGGCGAAGCGAAAGCACAAAGGCGTTGGCGCGGGCGATGCTGCCGTCCTGAGCGCGCATCGTCCGGGCGAGGCTTTCACTGGCTCCGGCCAGTTGTTTGTCATCCGACAACTCATACGCTCGCTCGAATGCCTCCTGTGCCTCTTTCGCTCGATCGCTTAGCAACAGCAGGTTCCCCCGAGCCGTCATCGAATTGAAATTCTCATTGATCTGCTCGCGGATGGTATCCGTGAACTCCGCAGCGTTGATCTTGATGCCAGCCAGCACGGTTTGCGCAACAGGCTTGTCCGACAATTCCGCTCCAGCCATCTGTTCCTTTTTGAATTGATCGGCAGTGGAAAAATTGTTCGGACTGGAGGCGCGAAGCGTTTCCATCATCAGCAGGATGGCGTCGGCGGTGCCGGCCATCGAGACGACGTTGTAATACGCCTTCGCCTGCTGCATTGCTTCGGGATACTTTTTCGCCCTGAGGAGATATCTGACACGGATCGCTTGCAGGCGGCTCACGATGTCCGTGCTGGCGGACCGGGCTTTGATCCCCGTGATAAGCAGGTTTTCTATGTCGTCGAACTTGCCGAGGTCCGCCAGAGCCTCCAGCAGGCCGTTCTCCTTATGGTTCAGCACGCGCATCGGATCACGCACCATCGAAGACTCGATGGTGCGTGACTGCGTCGTCGATCTCGTGGGACTCCTTCGCGACGAGTTTTTCGAGAGCAATATCCAGGTCGGTTTTCGGCTTGGGTTTCGGGATCGGCTTCTCTGCCGTGTCGGCCTGCTGCAGCCTCGGGGCGGCAGCCGGTTCCTTGGACACCGGCTCATCTGCGGCAAACACCTGCACGCAACAAATCCCTGTCACGACGATCGCCAGACACAATCGGGTCTTTACCATTCAATCCCACCTTCTTTGGATTTGTACTAAAAGACTCGTGCTGCTGCCTGCCCTTGTCAAGCCAATACTTGGTTCGCAATAGGGCCGGATAGTCGCACCTCTCCGGTGAGATTTGCGTCTCAATACGGCGCTCAGCAGAGGCTAAAGCCGGCTTTACTGACTGCGTGACAAATGATGCTGTGCTATACCCAGAGCCAGACATGCTCTCATTCACCCCAGTCTCAAGGCTTGGGCGTAGGGCCGGTCGCCTCAACGTGAGGCATTGGTAGTCCTAAGCATTATGAAAATCACGTATGAATTCGTGCTATCCGTTGCACGATTACATCTGCTAACGGTTCTCAGGGTACGCCGTCGCTTAGCTCGGAGAGGATGCTCAGGGGACCACTTGGCTGCGGCTAGCGAAACAGGGATGATTCGACGCAACGC
>JBBCIV010000184.1:0-47513 GCA_037189665.1 Phycisphaerae bacterium
GAGGGCGACGGGGGGATGCGAGGTGGTTGCGGTCATCGGGCGCGCGTGCTAGCGTGCGAACTTCTACGTTCGACTCGACGTACTTATCGGACGTGGCCGACGTCTGACATGAGGAATTCTGATCGAGCGGCGGAAGGATCATTTCATGCCCGAATTTTTAGCTAGCCCGCCTTGGTATCTCCCCACCACTTTCGCTGCCGTGGCAGTGGTGCTGTTGATGCAGGGAAACAACCGCCAGGACAAGCGGCTGAAGACCGCCGGCCTGGTGTCGGCGATCATCGCGGTGGCGATCTACGTCGTCGGCTATGCGTTCGAATCCGGCCGGGAAACCGCGATCCGCAAGACGCAGGAACTCACCGCCGCGGTCGACCAGCGCGACTGGGCGACCTTCAAATCCCTGCTCGATCCACAGGTCCGCTTCTGGAACTACAACGGCCAGGACAACCTCACCACCGGCGCCGAAAAAAGCGCTGAAGGCGTAGGCGTGAAGAACATCTCCGTCTCCATCAGCGAGATCAAGGAGGAGCCCGGCTCCTACATCGTGGACTTCAGCGCCACCGCCGACATCGACGCGATCGGCCGGCGGATGCCGACGAACTGGCGATTTCATTGGGCCAAGAGCGATTTTCTGCTCTACCGCATCGACTACGTCCCCAACCCGCAGTTCGGCGAAGACGCCGTCTTCTCGCGGCTCGTCCCGCCCTAACCGGGCAGCACGATCGCCCGCCCGACGTCGAGTTCGATCGGCCGGCCATCGATGGTGGCGCGTTGGGATGATTCGCTCACGTTGAGCGCGATCAAATGTGCGCGGCCGTTGACGTCGATGACGCGGACGGCGCGGAGGTCATCGTTGCCCGTCTCCAGCCGCGTTCGTTCGTTCGCCGAAGCCAGCTTGGCGGCCCCGTCGGCGTCCACCGACGCCGCGACGATCCAGGCGGTATCGAGCAGCAAGCCGTTCGGCTCGGCGAACCACGGCACGCCGGAACGATGCGTCGTGCAATACTGGTCCACGCGAACGTTCGGCGTCACCCCGCCGCGCGGAGCGGCCATGCGATCGACGGTGATGGTCGCAGCCCCGTACAGCGGCATCATGCTCAGCCGACGGTCGATCGTCACCCAGGGGGAATACAGGTCGTTCGCAGATGCGCCGAACTTCGGCGCCTCCATCGGCCATTCGCGCACGCTCGTCTGAACATGGCGATTGTGGCCGTTCATCACGTCGTTCGGGATGTTCAGCAGCATCCCTTTCACCGCCGACACGATCGCCCGATACGGCCCCGTTCGACACACCTGGATGCCCACCACCGTGTGGTCGTCCGGCAACGCGACGAACGCCAGGTAATGCCGCGCCGCCTCCGCGCGTTGCCATCCTTCGGCAAAGGCGATCTTCGCCCCTTCGATAAACGTGCCGCTCGCCAGAAAGCCGCCCGGGAACGACTCGACATGATGCCGCACCCTCGCCCGCCGGTATGGCGTGCTGGCGCCCCAGGTCGGGTGTGGGTGGTGGGCAAACGACACCTCGCCCGTGAGATTCTGATCCCACTCGGCCAGGTCTCCCGCATCAGTTGGTACGCATAACCCCTGCGGCGACCCGAACGCCCGCCACGAGAACGACGCAAACCGCGTGGGCGATCGATGCAGCACGGCGGCATGCTCGGCGTCGATCCAGATCGTCTCATGTTGTTCCTCAAGCGCGACGGCGGGCGCGGGCTCGTTCACGAGCGGCGCGTAGGCCAACGCCATGCTCAACGCCGAGGCGCGATCACCTTCAAGGCGGACGTAATAATAGGGGTTAATCCGGGCCAACTCCGTCAACCGCTTGCCGTAAAAGCTGCCGTCTCCGTTCTGACTGGCCTCGGTTTCGCACATCCGCAAAATGCCTTCGAGCAACGGCCGGGCGTTGGTTTCGCCGAACTGATCGGCGGCGTAGAGGAGCGACGGAACGAGATATTCCTGACAATACGCATACCGCACGCGAGAGTCCCCGCCGATCCGCGCCAGCCGGCCATCGCCGAAAAGCATCGATCGCAGGACGTTCCACAGGTCTTTCTGGTGCAGGTGCAGCAGTTGCGGCGTCGGCAGTTTTGCCTGACGGTGATCGAAATGCAGGATCGCGGCGTTGCTGACGCAGATGACCATGTAGCCGACGTTGAGATAGCCGTGGTGGTCCAACGCATAGCTGTCGAAAAAGCTCGCGCCGATATTCCGCTCTCCCAATGGCCTGCCGTCGAAAACGGTTTCGTCGTTCGCGTCGGCGTCGATCGTCACGCCGTTGGCAAGGAACTTCAACGCCTGTTCTCGCCATGCGGCCGCGTTTGGATGATCGGGAAAGAGCGTCGTCCCCCGCCAAAGCAATGCGCCATTCCAGAGGTTGGATTCCGGGTCGTTCTTGCCAGAATCGTTCCACTTGTCGGCGCAGATGCCGGCATGCGCCCCCCGCCGATACGATTGCGTCAGCCAGCCGCACTCGCTTTCCAGCATCCGTCGAAAGCACGCGCCGTCCTCATCAGTGAAGTGCGGCCGCAGCCGATCGACGCCGTGCATCATGCGTTCGATGCCCAGGGCGCTGATCCAGGTGTGTCCCCACTTGGCGCCGTCGGCACACGTGATCGGCCCGGAAACGTGCGACGCCATCGAGTAACGAAATGCCGCGATCGATCGCGCCAGCGCCCATTCGCGGTCGGCCGACGGGAGCGAAGGCTCGTGGGCAAGCATCGCGGTCGCGGCGATGTACTTCTGATTGGTCTGCACGCCCCAGGCGTCGTAGCCCGTGCCGAAAAAACCGAGGCCGGGCGAGTTGGGAACGTCATACCACCATCGATCTGCCCAGCGTGCCCAGTTGAGCAAAAGCGACACAACGCGCGTACGGTCGATCATGCCCGACATTCTCGCTCAATCCTCACTCCACGCCAGTTCCGCGTCCGTTCGCAATCGCCGAAACTCAATCGCCAGTCGCAGCCAGAAGAGCATTGAGACGATCAGGATCAACATCACAACGATGCGGGTGATCGTCCGCCGGCCGCCCGCCTGATCAACCATTTCGATTAGCGCAACGAACGTGTCCCCGGCGAAACACGGAAATGCCAACAATGCGATCGCGCACCACAGCGCCGCCACCGTCGCCTTCCGCATCCAACGCTTGTCGTGAAAATCGAGCAACGTACGCATTCGAAAGAGGATGCACAGGTGCATCAGCTGCCCGATGGCCAGGAGCGCGAACCCCGAGAAGACGAGCGATATGCCCGGCAGCGGACGCAGCACCGCCTGCGTGAACATGGTCGCCAGCATCCCAAGGGCAAACACGCTGACGAACGTCTGCCCCGCCAGCGCCGGAACCTGATATCGTTCGAGCGCCCCATACGATGCCGGCGACGATAGCATCCACCACCCCGCCAGCATCAGCACGACGGAGGCCATCAACGCGAACGAGGCCACCGGCGTGAGCAATTCGCCCGACAACGGACCGAGCACGGCCGTCGACAGCAAGAGGATAGCGGGCGGGAGGAAGGCGATGGCGACCAGAAATGCGCCGGTGCCCAGCCGCGCAAGCCAATTGGGGCAGGCCATGCTTAGCGACCTGTTGCCGCTTAACGAAATGCGGATCGCAAGCCCGCACTCCGGACATCTGCGCGACTCGGCAGACAGATGACGCAACGAATAGCCGCACCGCCAGCAGGGTTTTTCGCGGCGATGCGGGGACGGCGACGATCGAAATCCCCTGCTGGCCATTGCCTTCCGGCCTCACGCGTTCTACGCACGATCAGCCCGCCGCGTTCACCGCGGACACGATCTTCTTCGCGGCGTCGGTCAGGTCGGTCGCGGGGGTGAACATCGGCAGTTCGTCCTTGACCGCCTTGAGCATCTCACGGGCCTTTTCGACGTTCGTGCCTTCGAGGCGGACGACCACGGGCACCTTGAACCCGATCTCGCGGCCGGCCTTGATCAGCGCCTCGGCGATCAGGTCGCACTTGGCAATTCCGCCGAAAATGTTGACCAACACGCCCTTTACCTTCTCGTCCGCCAGAATGATGCGGAACGCCTCGATCGCGCCCTCCGCCGTCACGCCGCCGCCCACGTCGAGGAAGTTCGCCGGGTCGCCGCCGTGCAGCTTGATGATGTCCATCGTCGCCATCGCGAGGCCCGCGCCGTTCACCAGGCACGCGATGTTGCCGTCGAGGTTGATGTAGTTGAGGTGGGCCTTGGCGGCGCGGACGTCCAGCGGACGCTCCTGCGACTCGTCGGCCATGCCCTCGATGTCCTTGTGGCGGAACAGCGCGTTGTCGTCGAAGTTAAACTTCGCGTCCAGCGCCAGGATCTGCCCGTCCTTGCTGACCACCAGCGGGTTGATTTCCACAAGGCTGGAATCGGTCTTCACGAACAACTGGGCCAGCTTCGCGATAATGCCGGCGGCGATGCGGGCATCCTTGTCCTTGAAGCCGAGCTTGTAGGCCAGTTCGCTCGCCTGGAACGGCTGAAGGCCCATCGTCGGGTGCATGGGCACTTTGAAGACTTTTTCGGGCGATTTCTTCGCCACTTCTTCAATCTCCATCCCGCCCTCGGCCGAAGCGATCACCACGCCCGTGCCGTGCGAACGATCGAGCACGATGCCGAGGTAAAACTCCTTGGCGATATCCACGCCCGGCGCCACCAGCAACACGCTCACCGGAACGCCTTCCGCGCCGGTCTGGTAAGAGACCATGCGGTTGCCGAGCATGAACTGGGCGGCGGCCTTGGCTTCTTCGGCGCTCTTCACGAGCTTCACGAACCCCGCCTTCCCGCGGCCGCCGGCGTAGACTTGCGCTTTCACAACGCACATGCCCTGGTTGAACTTCCGAAAAGCGTCGGCCGCCTCGTCGGGCGTGCGAACCACCTGGGCGGGAGGAACCGGGATGCCGGCTTCGGACAGGATCTGGCGGGCTTGATATTCGTGAATCTTCATGACAAACCCAACGTTACCGCCAACCCCTTATTCTGACAAATCGGCGCGGTTCGCAGGCGTTTTGAAATCGTTGCCAAACGCGAAGGCACGAAGGTGTGAAGAAATACATTTAGCCACGAATCACACGAATGAGAATGCCATCCATTTGCCTTATTCGTGTTTCATTCGTGGCCGGACTGTCTTCTGTCTTCCTTCGCATCTTCGTGTTTTGAATGCCGCTACTAAGTCGAGCCAGATCGGATCGCCTTCAACATTCCGACCATCGCCCGGGCGGCGCTGGTGCGATACCTTAATAACGGCAAAGCCAGGGTGATCGGCCGGGTGACATCGTCCTCGAACGGGCGATAGGCGCGATATGGCGAGGCGTCGTGGGCCGCCATCATCTGGGGCACGATCGAGACGCCCATGCCCACGTCGACCAACTGCCCGATCGTCGTCAGCGATTCGCCTCGCATCGCCACCTTTCGAATCGACGTCTTGGCAAAACACAGCTCCGCCACCTGCCGCGACAGGCAGTGCATGTCGTGCAGGAGCAACAGCCGATCGTCCTGAAGCGACATGAGATCGATCCGCCGCTTTTTCGCCAGCGCGTGCTTGTGGTGCAGCACCGCCAGCAGCGGCTCTTCGAACAGCGTCTCCAAATGCACCGTGGGCGGCGGATCGACTGACGAGGCGATCGCCAGATCCAGCACGCCGGCTTCCAACTGGTGCATGAGCGAGGACGTGACGTCCTCGTGGATCGTCAGCGTCACCTGCGGGCATTTCTGAAGGAAACGCTTGAGCAGGCGCGGCAGCAGGTACGGCGCAACGGTCGGGATCACGCCGACGGAAAGCGGCCCGCTGGGCGCCTCTGACTGGTCTCGAATCCGCGACCGCAACTGCTCCGCCTGCCGGAGCAGCGGGCGGGCGTGTTCGAGAAGCTGCTTGCCGTGATTGGTCAGCACGATCCCTCGCGGCAGCCGATCGATGAGCGGCCTGCCCGCTTCCCGCTCGAGCTTGCGGATCTGCTGGCTCAAGGTCGGCTGGGCGATCTCCAGCAACCGCGCCGCCCGCGTAAACCCGCCGGCGTCCGCCAGTGCGACAAAGTAAGATAGCCGTGTCAGATCCATAGCTTTTCCCTATCGAAAGCATACCAGGACGCGAGTTTTTAACTACCGTTTCAAACGAACGCTTCTCTTTTTGATGGCTTGCATCACAATGCGAACATGCCCGAACGCGACCTCGCCACCCTGCTGCGAACGCTCCAACCGGCGCTCCGCCCCGTCACCATCGCGTTCTGCGAAATCCCGTGCGGAGCGCCCCTCCCTCCCGACGCCATCGCCAGCTTCGTTGAATCCGAATCGATCACGGTATTGCTGCCGATCAACCGAGCCAGGGCAATCGGTCTGCCCGTCGTGTTTGAGGCGGCCTGGATCACCCTGGCTGTCCAATCCGACCTTGCGGCCGTCGGCTTGACCGCGGCGGTCGCAACGGCGCTGGCGGACGCCGGCATCAGTTGTAACGTCATCGCGGCAGTGCACCACGATCACCTCTTCGTGCCCGCTGCCGACGCCGATCGGGCAATCGAAACGCTGCGGTCGCTCCAGGCCCGGCCGCCCGTATAATGCCGGGCGTGACTCAGCGAAACGCCATCGTTCTTCTCTCCGGCGGGCTCGATTCCGCGACCTGTCTTGCGATCGCGCGCAGCGAGGGCTTCACGTCCATCTACACCATGGCGTTCGACTACGGCCAACGCCACCGCCACGAGCTGGCCGCCGCCGAAGCGATCTCTCGGCGGTTCGCCGCCGCCGAGCATCGCGTGATGAAGATCGACCTTCGCCAGTTCGGCGGAAGCGCGCTCACCTCCGACATCGACGTTCCCAAAGATCACCTCGACCCAACCGGCATTCCGATCACCTACGTGCCGGCGCGGAACACGATCTTCCTCAGCTTTGCGTTGGCGTGGTGCGAGGTGATCGATTGCGACGATGTGTTCATCGGCGTCAACGCCCTCGACTACAGCGGCTACCCCGACTGCCGGCCGGAGTACATCGAGGCGTTTCAGGCGACGGCGCGGCTGGGCACCAGGCGATCGGGCTTTCGCATCCACGATCCCCTCGTGCGGCTGACCAAAGCCCAGATCATCCGCCGTGGCGTGGCGCTCGGCGTCGATTATTCGATGACCCACTCCTGCTACGATCCCACGCTCGAAGGCCTTGCCTGCGGGCACTGCGACTCGTGCCTGCTCCGAAAAAAGGGGTTCGTCGAGGCCGGCGTGCCCGACCCCACGCCCTACGCGCCGCAGGCGTGATCCGTGATCTTCACACGCGCAGCCCCTCCGGCGAGGATATGCGTTATGATCGCTCGCATGATGCCGAGGACGACGACCTGCGTACTCCTGCTTGCCATATCCCTCGCCTCTCTCGCAGCTGCGGCCGATCCGAAGCCCCAGAAGGAGCGATATCTCGCCTCCGCGCAGTCGGCCGGCGACTACCTGGTGCGCATGCTTCGGGACGACGGGTCGTTCGTCTACCTCTACGACCCGGTCATCGACAAGCCGATCAACGACTACAACCTGCTGCGCCACTGCGGAACGATCTACGCGATGTTGGAACTGTACGAGATCAACCGCTCGCCTGAATTGCTGAAAAGCCTGTCGAAGCCGATCGACTACGCCCTGAAGCGCGTGGCCGACGCGCAGCTCCCCGGCATCGACGCCGCCGTGCTCGTCGATGAGGAGAACACCGCCAAGCTCGGCGGCAACGCGTTGCTGCTGCTCATGCTCGCCAAGCACGCCAAGGTCACCGGCTCAAAGGATCACCTGCCTCTCATGCGCAAGCTGGCGCAGTGGATGGCCTGGGCCCAGAACCCCGACGGCGAGTTCCGCGTCCAGCAGAAGAACTTGCAAACACAGCGGGTGGCGTTGACCGTCTCGCCGTATGCGCCGGGGCAGGCCGTGTTTGCGTTTGCGCGGCTCTACGAGCTCGATCCCAACAAAGACTGGCTCGAAGCCGCCGAGCGTGCCGCCGCCTGGCTAGTCAACGTTCGCGACGGGAAGTTGCCGGTCCCGTCACTTCCGCACGATCACTGGCTGCTCTACGCCCTGAACGACCTGCATCGCCTTCGTCCGAACGAACTCTGGATCACGCACGTGCGCAAGATGACGCTGGCGATCATCCACTCGCAACACCTCGCCAACAACGCCCCGAAGCCCGAGTGGGTCGGCGGCTGGTACGTCCCGCCGCGCACCACGCCGGTGGCGACGCGAGTGGAAGGCCTGATGGCGGCCCACTTCCTCTTCCGCGACTTCGATCGCCCGCAGGAAGCGGCCGAGTGCCTTGCCAGCGCCAAGCTCGGCATCGAGTTCATGCTCCGCGCCCAGCAGGGCATTAACCCTGCCTTTCCCAATCCGAAGCGCGCCGAAGGCGGCTTCGGCAGCGCGCTCGACGACCCGACGGTGCGAATCGACTTCCAACAACACGCGATGAGCGCGCTGATCCTGACATACCTCGCCGAAGGCGGAAAATAGGCCCATCCCCGACGAAACAAAGGGGAAATTACCGCGTGGCAAAGGTAACGGCGGAATGTCCTAGCATCAGTTTGATGCCGACAAGGATATCCGTATGCCGACTGATGACCTTACCACTCGCCGAAATTTCCTCGCCGCCGCTGGAACTGGGTTGATCGCGTCCGCGCTGCAAGGCGGCACGCCACTGGCGCCGCCCGACAAGCAGCCACCAGACCTGGACGTTCCGCCGGGCGCGATCCGCAAGGCGCGGTGGGCAATCGTCGGCCTCGGCGAGCTGGCGCTGGAGGAAGTCATGCCGGCGTTCGGGCTGTGCAAGCTGTCGCGCCCCACCGCGCTGGTGAGCGGACACCCGGAAAAGGCCGCGAAGGTGGCGGATACGTACGGCGTCGATCGGCGGCATCTCTACACCTACGACAACTTCGACAAGATCGCCGAGGACGACCGGATCGACGTCGTCTACATCGTCCTGCCGAACCACATGCATGCCGAGTTCACCATCCGTGCCCTGAAGGCCGGCAAACACGTGTTGTGCGAAAAACCGCTGTCGGCCACGATTGAGGAAGCAGGCGCGATGTGCGAGACGGCGAAGAAGACCGGCCGCAAGCTCATGACCGCGTATCGGCTTCGCTATGAGCCCTTCACGCAAACCGCGCTCTCGCTCGTGCGCGACCAGCGGTCGCTGGGAAAGGTCAAGCTCTTCCAGGCGCAAAACTCGCAGAACGTGAAGGCCCCCAACATCCGCCTCAGCCGCTCGACCGCCGGCGGACCGGTGATGGACGTGGGCGTCTACTGCATCAACGCCGCGCGCTACATCACCGGGGAAGAGCCGTACGAGGTAGCGGCGATGTTGAACAAGCCCGACGACGACCCGCGGTTCGCCGAAGTGGCGGAGTCGTACGCGTGGATCATGCGTTTTCCCAGCGGTGCGATCGCGGAGTGTTCGTGCGGGTTCGGCACGGAGGAGTCGCGCATCATGCGCGTCGCCTGCGCCGACGGCTACCTCCACATGAACAACGCCTTCGCCTACCGCGGGCAGGAGTTGACGACGCACCAGCAGCGGAAATCAATCCGCCACGCGATCGACGCGGTGAACCACTTCAGCGCGGAGATGGACGCGTTCAGCGACTGCGTGCTGAACGACAAGCCCGTCCTGACGCCCGGCGAAGACGGCCTGGCCGACATGCTGGTCGTCGATGCCGTCCACCGGTCGGCCACGGAACGAAGCATCGTCTCGCTGAACGAAGGTCCCGGTAAAGCGGTGGCGGGCGAACGCGGGTAAACCTCGCTATACCGCATCGTGCCAATCACATCCGTCGGGCAAATCGCGTGGGCCATATTCAAGGTGGACGACGCGTCGATGCGCCGGCCGCTCCGCCTTCGCAGAGGCGTGCAGCAACAACGGCCGCATCACCAACGCTGCGCCTCGTTCGACGTGGCAAACCACCTCTTTGTGCTGCTGCCGGAAGTCCTGAATCTGCGGGTCTGTAAGCTTTCCGTACGCGTGCGATCCCGGGATGACGCGAAGCGGACCATTCGTGTCGTCACACGCATCGAGGTGCAACCGAACCGTCACCATTCTGCCCAGGATGTCTGCCGACGCGTCAGCATGAACGATGCCGTCCTTGGTCGACCAGGGTCCGAAATGAGCCGACTCTCGCCGAGCGATCAGCGCAACCGTGCGGTCCTGATGCCAGGTCACCTTCCAGTTCGCATCCGAGGTCTTGTCGAACAGAATGCCTCGCACGCAAACCAGTACTTCGCCGGCAAGCGTCTGCACCAGGCTGACCAGCCGCCGATCCCGCGCCAGCGCTCGGATGGCCGGCACGCGCAGCAGGTGCCGAACCGCGTGAGGCTGGGCAGGATCGACAACCGCTTTGACGACATCGATCAACCTCTTGCGCTCGACTTCGTCGATCAGCGGCCCGGCGATGAGAAAACCGTCTCGGTCGAAAGAATCCCGGTTCAGCGTTGTCATGCGGTCGGCCGCTTGTTGAACTTGATGTGTTCCTTGCTGCTGATGCGGGGGCGTTTCCCGTAGCGCGTGCCCTCGCCGGTGTCCTGCGTGCGGTAGCCGGCAAGCGGATTTTTCGCGAGCGGCCCTTTCTCTTCCGCCTTTTCGACGGCCACCGCGTCGGCGGGCGCCCACCAGTGCTTTTTAATGCCCTGTCGCACCTGCTTCACGGCGTCGGCAGGCGTATCGACGATGCGGAAGATGTCGACGTCCTCGGCGTCGATGTACTTCGGCACGAGTTGCTCCTTCATCCATTCGACCAGCCCGCCCCAGAACTTGCTGCCGTACAGCACGATGGGGAACGCCTCGATCTTCAGCGTCTGGATGAGGGTGAGCGTCTCGAAGAACTCATCCATCGTTCCAAACCCGCCGGGGAAGCAAACGAACGCGTCGGCGTACTTCACGAACATCACCTTGCGGGCGTAGAAGTAGTGAAAGTCGAGCGAGATGGTCTGGTAGCGATTGCCCTCCTGCTCGTGGGGGAGCGAGATGTTGAGGCCGATGCTGTGGCCGCCGGCATCGTAGGCGCCCTTGTTGGCGGCCTCCATGATGCCCGGCCCGCCGCCGGTGATGACGGCGAACTTGTGTTTTGCCAGCAGTCTCGAGGTCTCGACCGCGGCCTTGTAATCCGGGTGATCCGGCTTGGTCCGCGCCGACCCGAACACCGACACCGCCGGCCCCACCTCCGCCATCACTTCAAAGCCCTCGACGAACTCCGACATGATCCGAAAAATCCGCCAGCTTTCCCGTCCGTCCGGCGCTGTCGCGTCGGCGATCTCCCTGCTCTTTTTGCTCATGCCGCGAGTGTATGCCACGGCGCACGGGGAATACAGCGATGCGCTTTTTGTTGTAGCTGCGACGCCTGCGCCGCAACTGCAGGATTTGGTTCATTGCTCTGTATTCCTCCCCTCCGGGCGATTGCCTCGCGAACTGATCAGCCGAGCAGATGTTTGGTCGCGTCGATCACCTCACGAACACACGTCGCGCTTCGCCGAAACAGGTTCTCCTCCTCGCCGCTCAACGTCGGTTTCAATCGCATGTGAACGCCCTGCCGGCCGACCACGCACGGCACGCTCAGACAGACGTCGCTGACGCCGCAATAGCCGTCGATCAACACGCTCACCGGCATCGTGAACCGCAGGTCGCCCGCGATCGACTGCATGATCAACTGTACCGCCATCGCGACTGCGTAGTTGGTGTAGCCCTTGACGCGAAAAACTTCCCATGCCGACTGCTTCGCCTGCTCGATCATCCTCTGCCGCGACGGCGTGGCGTCGATATGCTCGCCGCCGGAATGGGCGATCGAGAGCGCGGCGAACGCGGAGTCGCCGTGTTCGCCAAGGACGTAGGCATTGAGGTCGACCGCGTGAATGCCCACCTGCTCGCTGAGCATCTCCCGGAAACGAGCCGAATCGATGAGCGTGCCCGTGCCGATCACCCGCTGCCAGGGGAACTTCGTCAGCGTCAGCAGGTGATGACAGATGACGTCCAGCGGATTGGTGACGTTGATGATGATGGCGTTCGGGCTCAGGGCCGCGAACTGCGGGATCAACTCCGCGATAAGGCGACTATTGCCGGCCGCCCAACCAAGGCGATCATTGTCGCCGGCGCGAACGGGCACGCCAACACACACGATCAGCACCTCGCTGCCGGCGGTGTCTTCGATGGAACCGTCGCGCACCTGTACGCGGTGCGGCACGAAGGCCACCGCCTGCTGAACGTCGATGGCGTCGGCCCGGGCGATGTCGCGCGTGCGGTTGTATAATACCAGATCGGTCGCCAGGCCGTCGCGGGCTAACACGAATGCGACGGTCGAACCCACCTTGCCAATGCCGATGACCGAGACTTTCATGCCGCCATCATACGGCATTTTGCATCAGTATCCGCCGCCGCTCTTCGGGTCGGACGGTTCGTCGTCGTCATCGACGCGGTTCGGATCGGCAATCGCACAGCCGAGCAGGCCGTCGTTCATCACCTGGATCATCTTCGCGATCCGACGATACTCGGCCGATCGCACCTCGGCGGGCAGAATCGCCGCGCACGGCGTGCCGAACTTCGGCAACGCGAACGGCAGGTGCGAGTCGCCGCGCGCCAGGATATGGCTGCCGTTGGTCATGCCGGTGACCGGATCGCGAACCTGGATGGCGTAGTCGCTCTTCGGATCATCCGCCCCCCATTGAGTGAACGAACGCGCGTTGCTGTAGTGGCTGACGAAACTGCGACGGAAACGATCGCCCGACCAGTTTTTCTTGCTGCGGTGAAGCACGTGGCCGTTGAAGAAAACGACGTCGCCGGCCTTGGCGCTGACGAGCACCTGGTCGTACTTATCGGCGACGCGGGTGAGCATGTTCTTCTCGTCGTCGGGATCACTGACGCCCTTCACGTAATGAATATCGCCGACCAGCTTGTCGCCGAAACCGTAGCCGGTTTCCGGGCACGGCGGGTAGATCGGCTCGTGGCCGCTGCCCTTGGCGAACCACATTGCGCCGTTCTGCTCGTCGCAATCGTCGATCGCAATCCACGCGCCGCAGAGCGTGTCGGGCACGGTCGGAATGTAATAGCTATCCTGATGCCATCCCTGCCCCGGCTTGCCCGGCGGCTTGAGGAAGAGCATCGTCTGCAACGCCATCACGTCCGGCCCGATCAGCACCTCCAGCACGTCGAGCACGCGCGGGTGCAGCATGTAGCGCTCGTGCAATTCCAACTTGCGGTGCAGCATGTGAATGCGAAGGAAGAACTGCGCCTTCTCCATCGGCGACAGGTGTTCCGGTGGCGACTCGAGGCCCTGGGCGGTCGTGCCGAGATCCTTGGAGACGTCGCGGCTCTCCATCGCCTGGCTGCGTTGCTCGGGCAGGCGGCCTTGCATGAGGTCTTCGGTGTGCTGCTTCAATTCGGCGATTTGTTCCGGCGACACCAGATTGCGCACGACGAGAAAACCATCGCGGCGAAAGCGAGCGTACTCCTCGATCGAAACCTGGTAGCGATCACCGCGCGAGCCCGTTGCGCGTTGCGCAATTGATTCGGCAGACTCAAGAACAACGGTGGACATACGGCCTTCCTCGTGGATAAAGATGCCGAAACCCTCAGCGATCAATACCTTCCACTTTACCCTGCGGCGGATTGCCACCCATGCTCAGACGTAGCAGCTTTATGCCTGAAATTGACCAAACGACGTCCGCTAACGCCGCCCATTGCGGAGGAGCCGTGGCAAAGGCGGCGTAGCCCCTTCGCGAATGCGGGCGCGGATGGCCGTCGGCGTATCGCCGAAGACGGCCTTGAACCGGCGGGCAAAATGGAACTGGCTGGCGAACCCGCACATCTCCGCCACCTGTCCCACTGAGAAGTTCGA
The DNA here is from genome assembly GCA_037189665.1 of Phycisphaerae bacterium. Classification (GTDB taxonomy): domain Bacteria; phylum Planctomycetota; class Phycisphaerae; order Tepidisphaerales; family Tepidisphaeraceae; genus BPJO01. Next base: position 13,808 of record JBBCIV010000184.1, read on the forward strand.
TCGCGACAGCAACACGACCGACCGGTCGAGCCGCGCCAGCCGCACGCATTCCATCGGCGAGAACTTCAACGCCCGCTTGAAAACGCGGCACAGGTGCTCCGGCGTCACGCAGGCGACATCCGCCAGGTCTTCCAGCGTGATCGCGGTGGCAGGGTCTGCTTCGAGGGTTTTGTGGAGGTAGGCGATGGCGCGGTCCACCGGATCGGGCTGCACGTCCGGCGGCAAATCGAAGGTGGCCCGCTCACCGATGATGAAGATTCGGAGCATCGTCGCGATCGTCTGCCGCAGCATCTCAGCGTCGCCGCGGCGGCCCCAGGTGAGCAGGTGCTGGAACATCGGCACCAGCACGTCCCCCTCCAGCCGATCCGCCACGACGGGCCAGTCTTCCGGGTTGCCCCATTCGTTCGGAATCGATCGAAGATCAAAATGAAAGAACGCGTGCCGCGTTCGCCGGTTGCGGTCCCACGTGAACGCGTCCGTCACGCCCGGCCGGCAAAGCACGATCGAACCCTCGGGCGCGGCATAAACGTGATCGTCCTGCGTGAACTCGGCATCGCCTTCCACGATCCACACAAACTCCCAATCCCGCATCTGCCGCGGCCCAAACGTCGCGCCGGGCGGATAGTTCGCCAGACCGTGACTGGCCGGACCGGTGATCTCGGGCAAGTTTGCCATGAAGGGCAAGATGGTAAGGGGACAAACTCTGCTGGGGAAATGGTAGAATCGGTCCGTGCAGCGTCCGCTGATTATCGCAACCTACTGCTGGACGATCCTCGCCGCGATCATCTCTGCCAGGACCGAATGGCTGAACGTCGCTGCCGGCTCGCCGCTCCCACGACACGACGCGGGCAAGTGGAGGGAGAGCATCAGCACGAACGAAGAGCGCTGGCGTGAGTACACCTCACCTCACTACAATAATGGCGAACCTCTCCGCGGCGAACTCACGCCGGCACAACGATCACAGATGGAGCGAGACACTGCTACCGCGCAAAACTCGAACCGTCTGCGCAACTGGGTGAGTTCGGCCGGACTATTTCAATACCTGCTTATCCCGATCGCGATCGGACACTGCCTCGTCGTGCTAGCACGGAAACCAAACCGGCGTCAATTCTTCGTTCTGTTGCCGGCCGTTGGACTCATTACGCTTGCTACAGCATCCTTGATCTATCGGCAATACTTCTCAAGCCTCAGTATATGAATGATGCCTCGTCGCTACGCGCGGGCGCGCAACTTCTCGCCGATCTCCGCCAGCCACGCTTTCGGCGGCATGCCGTAGGGGCGGAATTTCTCCATCACGCCCTGCTCTTCGCTGTAGGCCAAGGCGCGGAAGAAGCCGAGCTTATTGGCGACCGGCGAATCGATGAGGTTGCTGGAGTCGTTGCTGCTCATCTGGAAGAGGATGCGGTTATCGAACTCGCGCATCAGGCCGCGGTCGAACGTGCGTTCGATGCTCGCCAGCGTGTCCACCCAGGCGAGGGTGTGGATGCCGTAGTTGGGGCCTTCTTTCAGGATTTCGACGAGCTGCTTGGCGGCCGACGGTTTCTTGGGTTCGTCGCTCATGGAGAAGCTGAAGTCGTCGTCGCCCTTGCGCAGGCTGCGATAACGTTGCAAGCCGTTGATGAACAGGAAGACGGCCGGGTGGTTGCCCTGGTCGTCGTCCTGGCGGCGCTTGAGTTCCTCAGCCAAGTCGTTGATGGCGGCATCGACGTTGCGGTATTCGATCTGCTTCAGGTCGTTCGGGATCGCCTCTAACGCCTTGGGCATCTGCCCAGCGAGAAACGAATCCGTCGGCGTGCCGTCGAGGAGGACGAAACTCGCCCGGTCGGGCGGAAGCTGCGCCGCCAGCGAAATAGCGCTCGCGACGAGCGTGCTCATCGCCTGTTCGTCCTGCTGGCCGACGATCAACACGTTCGATCCGGACTGACGCCGGAACAGGACCGACGTCGGTTCCTTGATCGCCACCGGATCGCCGATCCACGCCTTCGGCACTGCCGGCGGCTCGGTGGCGGCGAGGGCGTTGCTGAGCGGGTGGTTCTTGCTGATGTCCGCCGGCGCGTTGCCTTCGAATACGATCGGCGGGATGACCTGTCGCTTCGTTCCGATTTCCTTCAGCCGGTCGTTCACCTTCGCGAGGAACTTCTCCCGCTTGCTGTCCGGCAGCCACGCCACCTGAAATGGTGAATTGTTTTCCACCGCCCCGCCGGCGTCGTTGTAGATCGCTTCGCCGGGGCGAGAGAGCAATCGGGCGGCGGAATTGTTGTCGCCGAGGATAAGCTGGCTGTCAGTTTCGCTGCACTGAAGCGCGATGCGGATCGCCATCTGGCCGATCGTCGTGCGGGCCAGCGAGCCCGATCCGCCGATCGTCTGCGAACCCAGGAACACGTGAATGCCGAACGCGCGGCCCTGACGCACGAGGCGGTCGAGCAGCAGCTGCGCGTCCTGCGCCAGCTTGTCGTCTTCGGTGAAGAACTCCTGAAACTCGTCGATGATCAGCATCACGCGCGGCATGACCTGCGCTTCGGGCGTCTCCCGGTACGACGCCAGATCCTGCACGCCCGCCTTGCGGAACAGTTCGCCGCGGCGGGATAGCTCGGCATCGATTCGCTGAAGCACGCTAAGGCCGAACTCGCGATCAGACTCCACCGCGATCGCCCGCGCATGCGGAAGTTGATAGTCGGCGTAGGTCTTGAATTCGACGCCCTTCTTAAAGTCGATGAGATAGAACTCCATCTCGTCCGGCGAGTACCACATCGCGAGGTTTGTCACCATCGCGTGCAGCAGCGTCGATTTACCCGAACCCGTTTTGCCTGCCACCAGCGTGTGCTGGGCGACGCCTTTGCCACAGCGGAAATACTGCAATCGCGTCGCCCCCATGCGACCCACAGGAACGGCGATCTCATCGGCGGAAGACTTGGTCCAAAATTGCTCGTATTGCGGGGCAATGTTGTCGAAGTCGACCTCGACGCGGTTCGCTTCTTTGGCGGCAGCGCCGACCTGGTGGGCGATGCGGGAAAGCGTTTCGTCATCCGGCGGCGTGTCGAGCGTGAGCGGGAACTGCCCGAAAACCTCGTCTTTCCAGATCCACCTGCCGTTCTCACGAACGATGTTCGCCGACGCCGCCTCGAGGTCTTCGATCATCATCTCCGGCGGCAGCGACTGGCGGACGTCGCGGAGGATGAGCGTGTAAACGCCGCACCGCGCGCCGGTGCGGGCGATCGAGATCAGCCGCCGCCACGCTTCACCTTCGAAGCCATTGGGAAAATCGGCGATGACCAGGAACCGATACGGCTCGGCCAACTCGCCGGCCTGGGCGTTGTAGTCGTCGATCGTCTCGAACTCGTTGCGGAGGTATTTCTGGATCACCGTCTCCATGTGCTCGGTGAGATCGGTGAGCCGCTGGTCGATCTGCTCGGGCGTGGTCCAGATTCGGCTGGTGACGAGTTGATCGTCATGGTCGGCCAGGTGCATGAAGCCCGCAAACGATTGGCCGAGCCCCACGGGATCGAGGATGGTGAAGCGGGCGCGTCCCGGCGGAAGCGAGACGAGCAGCTTGGTCATGATCATCTGCAGCGCGCCCAGCCCCTGCTCGCGGCCGTCCGGATCGGTCTGGATAAGGACGGAGGCCTCGCGCGGGAACGCCAGCAGCGTCGGCACGGCAAACTGATCGGGCAGCGCAAGCTGGAACGACCCGTCCTTCGGAATGCCGGCGGCGATCTTCGCCATGTCGATCGCCATCGAACCAAACGATACCGTTTCGGGGAACGCGGTCGGCGCTTTCCAATCCCGGCCGACGGCGAGCCAATCCGTTCTCAGCTTGCTCGTCGATTGCGTCTCGCCGATCGGCGCCTGAATGCTCTTCAGGCCGTCGTGCCAGCGATTCTGCAACGCTGCGCGGCGTTCCTGGTAGGAGACGGCGAGTTGCTGCGAATCGACCTCGAACCTGGCTTTCAGCTTCTCCTGCTCCTCCAACACCCGGCCGGCCGATTCCTGCAGTTGGCGCTCTTTCCAGGCGTTAAGCTCCTGCTCCTGACGGCGGCGAGTTTCCTCGACGCGGGCGGTGGCCTGCTGCTGCTCTGCCTCAATCGCCTTCAAATTCTGATCGCGATGCGCCTGCGCCTTCTGCTGAACCGGCGTCAACTGCTGCTTGGCGCGATCGACCTCATGATTTCGCTTGTCGGTCGCGTGCTTGATCGCCTTCGCTCTGGCCCGGCCGGCGTTTTCGTAGACGACCTCACTTGCGACACGCGTATCAGCGATGGCGGTGCGAAGCGGAGCGTAGGTTTTCTTAACCTGTGAGCTGGCCAGCAACTTCAGTAACACCCAAAGAATGATCGCCCCGGCAAACGCCCCGCCGACGGGATAGATCATCGCCTGCCACTGCGGCTCAAGCGTCTGATGCTGATACTGCACGACGCCCGCCGCCGCCGCGCACACGAGCAACACGAGCACCGCCGGCCAGATGCCGGTCAGCAGGCGCGCAAAGCCAAGCCGGCGAAGCTTGGACAGCAGCCGGTCAACGTTCGCCCGTTGCTCGGCCAGCACGGCGTCGGCGTTCTCGACAATGTTTTCCGGCACGAGCGACGGCTGGTCCGCCGGCACGGGGGTGACGCCGTAGGTTTGCACCAGCGCGACGACGCTGGCCTCGATCTTCATCATCGCCTCGCTCAGGTCGGCGTGGCGCTCGCCGTCCTTGCGGTATTCCTGCGAGGCCTGCAGTTCGGCGGCCTCCAGCACGCTGTCGGCGAGCCAGGAGGCCTGATCGAACCGCTTCTTCACGTCCGATTTGGCGGAGTCGTATTCGCTGGTGACCTTCGCACGCCGTTGGGCGGCATCATGATTAATGCGGGCCAGGTCGTGCTGAAACGTGTTCTGAATCGCCTGGGCCTTCTCCTGATTCTTCTCGTCGATCTGCCGGCGGATGGATTCGAGGCGGTAATCGAAATCGCGGGTTTGGCGGTCAAACTTCGCCTTCGCCTCAACGACAGCTTCACGGTGGCGGGCTTCGAGTTCGGCCTCGAAGGTCGACAGCTCGCGGGAGAGCATCAGCAGGTCTCGCAGCGCGTTGCGCTGGATATCGCGAGGCGTCGGCGTGCGCTGCGGCGCGTCTTCGGATGAATCGGACGTTGGCGTTTGGAGCATCGTCAAGGTTGATCATTTCCGCGTCGCCCGGAAACGCACGGCTGAACGCCCGCGCGGCCGACAACGAGGCAATCCTTTCATTTGCAGTCTCGGTCCACCCGCGACAACACCTGCGCCATCTGGTCCATCGTCGATACCGCCTGGCGCACGGCTTGTTCGAGAGGTGCAAGGTAGTCCTTTTCGAAGTTCTCCGCGACCTCGTCGGACCAGTCCTGCTTCGTGGCGTCCCACTTGATGAGCAGGTCTTTCATGGATTTATTGAGATTGCCGCGACCTTCGTAAAGACCCATTATTGCTTCCCCGGTTGAGTGTCCGCGGCGGGCGAGGCGTTTACCGGATCGACGGGCTTCGGCTCGGATTCGGCTTCAGGCTTATCGTCCGCCTCAGGCTCGACGGCCCGTCTCATCGATCCTTCGGCATCAGTGCCGACCGCTGCCGGCGAATCGGACGACGCTTCGCTGCCCGCCATCGCGGGGCCGGCGGCGACGTATCGTTCGAGCTGCGCGACGACGCGGTCGAGCGTCGCAATCGCGTTCGGAAGGTCGGCCGACAACACCGTGCCCAGCCGCTGCACCCCGCCGCGATAGAGCAGGTGCTCGCGCTGCAGTTGCTTGGCGAAGCGGCGGGTGTTCGCCAGTTTGGCTTCGGCTTCCTCAAGGATGAGCTTGCACTTTTTGAGGTGCTTTTCCTCGTCCACCGTGCTCTGCTGCCGGCCGAGCGAGTCTTTGAAGATGCGCTTCTGGCGAACGGCGTCCTTGGCGCGGTTAACCTCTTCGGTCCACTTGCGAATCTGCATCGTCCAGAACTGGTCCTGCTCGCCTTCGAGCCAGCTCATTTTACGGGTGATCTCGCCTTCGCTGTCGGTCATGGCGACGTTGGCGGACTCGACGAACTTCACCAGCGCCGCGCGAAAGCGGCGGATGGAGTCGATGTCCTGAACGCGTGCGGTGGTAGCCATGGGCTGCTCTCACGTAAAGACGCCGGGCGGACGGAACTCGTCGGCCGGGAACTATCGTTGCTTCAGATACTCCTCGATCAGCTGCGCTTTTTTGCCCAGGAACGACACGTGCTCATGCGAGTTTTCCAGAAAGCCGGCCAGCACCTTTGCGGTCTGTTCGAACGCCTCGGCGAACTTCCGTTGTTCCTGGTCTCGCCAGTTCTGCTCAAGCCCGCGCATCTTGGCATGAAGGCTGGAAAGCAGGCCCTGCAGGTCGTTGTTGAAGCGGTTCAGGTCCTGGGCGAATCGCCTGAGCTCGGCCGGGTCTACGTTGGCTTTGGACACGCGGGAGTCCTCCTGTGCTGATAGTCTCTGACAGTATAATGTTTTACGCGACAAGAACCCCATTCGTTCAACGAAAAAGCCCACGGCGGAAAGCCGTGGGCCTTTGTTTTGTCGTTCTGGCAGCCGGCAAGCCTCATCGGCGACCGGATGTGCTGAAATTACCAGGCGAAGTGGGCGAAAGCCTTATTGGCTTCGGCCATGCGGTGCGTCTGCTCGCGGGTGGTCATGGCCTTGCCTTCCTTGCGATAGGCGGCCATCAGCTCATCGGCCAGCTTGGTGGCGGTCGAACGGCCGCCTTCCTTACGGATGGCTTCGAGGATCCAGCGGATCGCCAGCGACTGCTGACGACGCTTGTTGACCTGCATCGGCACCTGATAGTTGGCACCCCCGACGCGCTTCGACCGCACTTCGACGTACGGCTTCACGTTGTTGATGGCGGTCTCGAACACTTCCAGCGGCTGGGCATCCTTCAGCTTCTTGGAGATCTGGTCGAGCGCCTCGTAAACGACGCCCTGGGCGACCGTCTTCTTGCCGTCCCACATCAGGCAGTTGACGAACTTACTGAGGAGCTTGCTGTTGAAGCGCGGGTCGGGCTTCAGGATATCTTCGCTGGCAGTGAATTTCTTATAAGCCATATCAGTTCACACTTGTCTTTTGAGCCACCAAATGCAGACGATGATCAAACCAACCAGAATCAGCCCGGAAACCGCTAAGCTGCGAAAACTCTGGGCGACGTCATCAACCGCGTTGGCGGATTGAGCCTCGGCCAGAAGGGGCAGCATGGCGGCACCTCTTACTTGGGCTTCTTGGCCCCGTACTTCGAACGGCCACGCTTGCGGCCATCGACGCCGAGGGTATCCAGCGCACCACGGACGATGTGGTAACGCACACCGGGCAGGTCGCGAACGCGGCCGCCGCGGACCAGCACAATCGAGTGTTCCTGCAGGTTGTGCTCTTCGCCGGGGATGTAAGCCGTAACTTCCTTCCCGTTCGACAGACGCACACGGGCGATCTTACGAAGCGCCGAGTTCGGCTTCTTCGGGGTCATCGTCTTGACCTGCACACACACGCCACGACGCTGCGGCGACTGCTCCAGATCCTTGTTCTTCTTGATCGGGGGCAGCGGCTTTCGCGGCTTCTTAATCAACTGGTTGATCGTCGGCATCAGCAACCTTCTCTAACGCAAAATAACCCCTCCGACGAGCCTCCTCGCCGTAGAGAGTCCGGCAATATAGTCCGAATAGGCAGGGGTTTGCAAGTGACGGGGGGCAAAAAGTACTGAGTGGAAAGCGCTGAGGACTGAGGGGAAATCTGGATTCCGCCTATTTTCCTCAGTACTCAGCACTTATGACTCAGTCCTGCAATGACAATCGCCCCGGAAGACGACCGGGCGACGACGGCACAGAACCGGGACCGTTTATGGCTGCTTCCTCTCGGACCTGACCAGGTTCACGGCCGACCCTTGCATCGGCCCGGCCGTCACCCGGGGCGACGGTCGGTAGTCCGGCCATGATACGACGCCCGGAACAGAAATTCCATTCACGCTCTCACTTCAACCGCGACGCCGCCTCCGACGAAGCCGGGTCATCAACGAGAGTTGCGACAAAGGCAAGGTTTTCCGCCTCCGGCAGCGGGATGTACTTGCCCGCTCCCTCCGCCACCAGCGCGTCGCCGACAGTGATCGTGCCGGTCGTCGTGATCAACTTTGATCGCGCGATTTCGATCCGCCCTTCCACCCTCAGCGGCACGCCCACGCGCCCGGGCGAGCGAAACCGCACGCTCAATTCCGCCGCCAGGCAAAACCGCTTGCCGTGCCAGGTGGCGCACCAGACCATGATCTCGTCCAGCACCGTCGCCAGCACGCCGCCGTGCAGCACGCCGGCGAAGCCGATGTGATGATCGCTCGGCACGAAGTCCGCCGAGACGGCGCCGGTGCCTTCATCGACGAAACTGGTCAGCTTAAGCCCAACCGGATTATCACGGCCGCAAACAAGACAGCCGGCAGTACGGGGAAGTTGGAGTCGTGCCATGCGTCCAAGCATAGCCAGGCGCGCGTTGCTCAGTCGAACATCTACGCAGCCTTCTGTTGCTGTCCGGGATTCGGATTGAACACCTTTACCCGGTTACGGCCGGTATGTTTGGCGTTATAGAGCGCCAGGTCGGCAGCCTTGATCACGTGGGAAAGCGTCTTGAGCGGCGAGGCGGGCTCCCAACTCGCGACGCCAATGCTGGCGGTCACGTTTAGCTTCGCCTTCTCGTGGACGATCGGCTTCGACTCCACGGCCCGCCGAATCGTCTCGGCGATGATCGCCGCGATTGCGCGGGGCGTATCGGGCAGCAAGAGCGTCATTTCCTCGCCGCCGTAGCGTGCCGCGATATCCTGCGGGCGGGCCGCATTCTTAAGAATCTTGCCGATAGTGCGTAACGTCTCGTCGCCGGTCGGATGGCCGTAGGTATCGTTAATGCTCTTGAACTTGTCGAGGTCGAGCAACAGCAATGACATCGGCTGGCCGCTCTGCTGCGCGGCCTCCCACATCTTCTGCGATTCCAGGTCGAAGCACGCCCGGTTCGCCAGTCCCGTCAGCCGATCCGACATCGCCTGCTGCTTCAACTGCTCGTTCTGCTGCTGAAGCGTTTGCGCCTGCACCTGTGACTGCAGCGTAAGCTGAACCAACGCCTCGTTCGCCCGCTTCAAAATGCTGTCGTAGCTCTGCAACGCGCCGACGTTGATCTCGAACAGCGGCGCGATCTCCTTCGTCTTGGCGCCGATCTCCTCCAGCAACTGGTCGATGACCGGACCGTCCAGGCCATGCACGGTCTTGGCGATGGTCCGCACGTCGGCGATCGCCGGCGCGGGTTCGGCGTCAACGAAGATGTCCGCGCACCTCGCCCCCAGCTGGACCACCTCGCTCAGCTTCCTCAACTGCGGGTCGTTCACCAGGTGCGCCGAGTGATGAGACGCTATCGGCACGGTAAGCAGCGGCGGGAGCTTCCACTGTTCGGCAAGCATGCCGCTGACCTCGGCGTGAGTCGTTTCAAACGTGCGGAGTTCGGCTTCCCACACGTCGTTGTGCGATTGGAGTTCGCCGACCAGATCGCCGTACTCGTCGGCGAGCACCTGATCGAGCACCATCATGCCGATGTCGGAGAGCAGGCCGATGAGGACCGCTTCCTCCTGCTGCACGAGGCCGAGCTTGTTCGCGATCGATCGCGAAGCGGTGGCGGCGAACATGCTGTGCCGCCAGTACTCGAGGTGTTTGAACCCCTTGCTTCGAGACTTGGTCAGGTTGCTGGTCAGGGAGAAGCCGAGCACCAGCGTTTTGACCGATTGCAACCCCAGGATGACCAGCGCCTGGCTGATCGTGCTGACCGCCTGCTGACGGCCGTAGAAGCTCGAATTTACCGTGCGAAGGATTTTGCCCGACAGCGCCGGATCCTTACTGATGATCCGCGCGATCTCCCCAATATCGACTTCTTCCTTCTGCGCCAGCTCCAGCACCTGCACCGCGATCGTCGGAAGTGACGGCAGCGAGGCACACGACTTGATTCTCTCGAGCAAATGCTCGTTCATAGTGGGCATCCCGACATGCGTTATGGCGATCTTCTCTCCTCGACACGTCGAAAACGACCCACATACGACGCATCAGCTAGGTTTCATATCGGTGAAAACAGTCCGCTGCTTGCGACCCCTGCGAAGAAATTCGCATGGCATGGCGTCGATACGAGCTTTAATCGGACTTGGCAGGCTGGGTGGACGAAGCAGTAGTGGCCGCCGCACCGCGCGGGCCGGCGCGGCGAACGGCGTCTTTCACGCGGTCGCGCATCAACTCTGACGTGAGGCGAAATTCGGACGCCCCCTTCGGCACTTCAAACGCGAACGCATCGACCGCCGGCGGCGTGCGATCAGCCCGCGTGTAGTTCAACGTCACGATCGCCTTCTTCACCGCCGCCGCGCCGCGTTGGGCGAGCAGAGAGGCATAGTCGATCGTCATCGACGTGATCATCCCCCGTCCGTCAAGCGTGATCGTTCGCAAGTCGTGGTCCGATTCGATCACGATCGCGCCGTCCTTCGCCGAAATTCTTTTTGCCCCGGCGACGAGCAGTTTATCGGGCTCAGTGGTAAGCGAGAGCAACAGCGACGGGTTTTCGTCGATGAGGATCTGCGATACCGCGTCCGGCACGTCGTCTGCCGGCCGGCGCTCGGGCTTTCGCTCCAGGTTTGCGAAGGCGTTTCGGCGGGCGTCGAAGATGAACGCCTTCTCGGACGTCTGCACCACTCGACCGACACCGATCGCATGATGATCAAATCGGCCTTCTCCGTCGGCCGTACCGACCACCCGCATCTCAAACATTCGCTGCCGTCCTGAGACGTCAAAATCGCCGGTGATGGTGGCCTCGGTGAGCCAGGGGCCGGGCTTCAGGTAGGCGTCGCGCAGCCTGTCTAGAAGCGGCCGGACTTCGGGAGATATCTCCGCGCTCGATTCGGCGGGCGGGCTGGACTGCGTGGTCGCCGGCTCGGCCTGCGCAAAGGCGGCCGAGGCGACCAGCAAGGGGAAGAGAATGGCGAACGGCTTGCTGGTCATCTCGTCCGTAACAGGGAACGCGCTCACGCATCAGATCGCAGCGGCGAGCGCCTGCTTCATTTTTGCCGAGCCGATCTCGCTTTTGCCGAATCCCTCCATCGCCCCCGCCGCCACCGCGGCAGCCTGAGCGTCGGCGTAGTTGCTGATCAGCATTGTACGGACCGCAGGGTGCGATTGCTTGAGTGAGCGGATCAGCTCCACGCCCTCGTAAGTCGAAAACTGCCCGTCGATCTGCCTGTTGACGAGCAACAGCGCCGCGCCCGACTCGATCGCGGCGTGCAGCGATTGCTCATCGTTCGTCATGCGAACGTCCGCGTCCTGCACGGCGTACTTCACCGCCGACCTCAACATGTAGCTGTCCGGACCGCAATGCCCGACGAGCCCGATGATCTTCGACATAAGCTTAAGCCTCCTTGCTCGGCGAATCGGATTTGGTCTTGCGGAAGATCGCCAGCACGCGATCGACATGAACGACGAACATGCGGTTGTCGTGTTCGAGCTCGACGGGAATCGCCTCGCGCGGGTCGAACAGCACCTTGTCATACTGACGGATGGTCATGTCGTCGTCGTTCTCGATCTGCTTGCTCACCGCGATCACCCGGCCGGTGATGACGGGAATCTCGTGGGAATCGGGCAGCGCAATGCCGCTTCGCGTCTCGCGGCGGTTCTCGTCCTTGCGAATCACCACACGCTTGCCGACAGGCTCGATTAAATCGTAGTCCAGTTTTCGGTTCGTCGAAGTACTCATGCTCAAGTCATTGTATGCGCGCCGCCAGCCCGCCGCGACTGATGCACAACGAGATGGCTAAATGCGACGCCCCGGCCACGTCTGCGGCCGACGCCAGAACTCGTCAGCGCGGCCGCCGTAGTACGCGTCGAGGCATTGGTCCATCACGCGCTGTGTCCGCGCGGCGCTCACGCCGGTGCTCGGGCACTCGTCGCGATCGAAAAACTCGTCGATGATCGTCTGCACCAGCGGCTGATGGACATGTTCGGGATACGGCGCCTCGAACTCCTCCACGCTCTTGCCGCGCGTCAATCGTACGATTGGACTGCTGAACGCCTGCCACGAAATCTTTCCATCCGTGCCGTACAGTTCGATGTGGTCTTCGGATTGGTCCGACGCAAAATTCCACATTGACGCCCCCACGACGCCCCTGCCGTTGCGCCAGGTTACGCTGACGGCGTCTTCCACGTCTCCCTGCCCTGCCATATTGCTGGCGTTGGCGGCGACGTTCTCGAACGGGCCGGTGATGTAATCCAGCGCGTCGAACACGTGTGATGCCAGGTCAAGGAAGATGCCGCCCCCCGAATCGACCGCGTTCACGCGCCAGCCCGGATGCCGCCGATGCGCAGCGCCGGCGTGACGATGGGCGATCGACGTGAGCTTGCCGATCGCCCCGTCGTCGAGCAGTTTCTTGGCCTGCACGAACACCGGCAGGGTCCGACGGTAGTAGCCGACGAATAACTTCAGGCCGCGTGCGGCGAACGCGTCGACCATCCGCTGCGATTCGGTCGCGTTCCGAGCCATCGGCTTTTCGACATAGCAGTGCTTTCCCGCGTCGGCCGCCCGCAGGGCGTACTCGCAGTGCGTGCCGGGCGGGGTGGCGACGTAGACGATATCGATCTCGGGGTCTTTCAGGATCTCGTCGGCATCGCCGGTCGACTTCGGCACGCCATGCCGCCTGGCGAAATCCGCAGCCTTCGCGGCGTCGCGCCGCATGACCGAGAGGAGTTTCGATCCCTCGACCTTGTAGAGCGCGGGCCCGGATTTCCTCTCGCACACGTCGCCACATCCGATGATGCCCCAGCAAATCTCGTTCATCTTTCCACCTCTCGCGGCCGGCCGAAGTTCATTCGCGTCACGTGCGCCATCGACGCCGTGCCGCCCTGCTGATACTGCTCGAACAGTTGCTCGACGTCGCGGAGCATCGGTTCAAAATCAGGATGCCCGCGCGACGGCATATAACTGGATGACGCCATGCGTGCCTTGGCCACCTCCAGCGTGATGCGCTGCGGGTTGGGCACTTCGACATAGCCGTACGTCGAGGGCTCAAACCACGCCGCCGTCGGAGCCTGGTTGTCAGACTTGCGATGGCCGACCTTGGCGTAGTCGGGGGCGTATCGAATCGCGATAGCCTCGTAAGCCGACGGAAAGTCGTCCGTCATATCACGATCGTTCCACATCACCAGCACCCGGCCGTGCGGGGTGAGGATGCGCTCGCACTCGCGCGCGAACGCCGCATGGTCAAACCAGTGAAAAGCCTGGGCCGCAACGACCAGATCGACCGAGCCGTCCGGCAGCGTGGTCGCCTCCGCCGGCGCGAGGATGGACGCGAACCCAGGAAACCCGCCGAGCCACTCATCGGCGGCGGCCCGCATGTCGTGGTTGGGCTCGACGATCGTCACGGGGTTTCCGTTTTCCAGAAACAGCCGCGACGAAATGCCCGTTCCCGCCCCCACGTCGGCCACGCGCCAAGTGGAGTCGAAGCCGAAACGCTCGCTTAACACCTGGATCACGCCGCGAGGATACCCAGGCCGCCCGGCAACGTAGTCGGCCACGCGAGCGCTGAAACGGGTCGTCGAATCGGTGATCTGCCTGGACATCGCGGCACATTCTCCTTGCTCGAATGCATCATTATTCTATGGCTGAGGCTCAGCCGCAGGCTCGGCGTCGGCCTGCGTTTGGATCGCCGGTATGGTGGCCGGCGTAGCCGCCGGAGCGCCTGCAGCGGTTTTTACCTTTACCACGCGGGCCTTGTTCATCCGCACCACGTCCAGGCGCAATTCGCCATCGGCCTTGCCCGCCTCTTCGTCAAACGCTTCTGCCGTCGCGACGGGCTTGCCGTTGACGTGCGTGATGTATTCGTAGGGCTTCAGGCCGGCACGGCTGGCAGAGCTTCCCTGTTCGATGCGAGAAATCACGACGCCAGGCGCGTCGTCTTTCACCTGGAAGTAGCGACGCAGTTCAAACGTCATCGTCTTGACGGTAAGCCCGCTCGGCGCGTGTGCCGAACGCTTGGCAGTGTCGTAATGCGAAGGGCTTTGCACGATCTCAAGCGGCAGTTTCTTCGAGGCGCCGCCTTGGAAGATTTCCAGTTCCACCTGCTTGCCAAAGCCGATTTCAGTGAGCGTCTTCGCGAGTTCCGTCGCCGCACTTGGCCACGGAACGGGCATCTGGTCGAAGTAGGCCTCGGGGAACTCATCGAAGTGCTGCCACGGGAACTCGCGTTCGGCGAACGCGAACTCGTCGGCGCGGATATCGATCGGCCTCGATTGTCCGGGCACGTGTACGCGGAGCAACACCGCCCCCACCTCAATCCCCGCCTTGGCGGCCGGCGATCCGGGGTAAACGAACGTGACCAGACCGCCAGACCCGCCGTCGTTCGTCAACTGCGAAACGCCGTTCAGCCGGGCAAGGTCGGGCGTCAACTGTTGCAGTTCGGCGCCGAGCCACGCGATGCGGCCCTCCTCCTCTTCGCTCAGCGGCACGTTATTCGCGTCCGCCGCCGCGAGAGGGTCGGCGATAAGCGACGAGAACTGCGAGGCGAACGTCAGCGTTGGCGAATCTGAGCGATACCGATCTTCCCCCTTCGGCTGCGGCCGAACGAGTGCGGGGAAGGCGATGAGGCGTCCCTCATCATCAAATAGGAAAGCGTTGTTGCCCACCTGGCCGCTTAACGGCAATTCGGGGAAAAGGTTCCGCCGCCAGCCAAGATCAAGCCCGCTCAGACGCGTGCGGGAGATGTAGCTCGTACGACTTTCGCCTTGCAGGCGAACTTCGACCATCGACAACGCCGGCCCGACGAGCGAATCAGGCTTGGCCGACGAAAACTCGACGACCTTCAGCATCGCAGCTTCGGTTTCGACAACGAGGGCAGCGTAATCCTTGATGGAGCAGACAAATTTTCCCTTCACGCCGGCCGGATCGGCGCCGTAGACGGTGATGCGTTCGAGGCGGGCCGTCGCGTCCGGCTTCAGGTTCGCAAGCACCAGTACGCGGTTGGGCGCGACGACCAGGCCGTGAACGTGTCGTTCGGTGCTGTCGGAATCGTCGCCGCGGAAGCTCATCCGCCGCCCTTCGTTTCCGGCCGCCTTCGGGCTTCGAAAGCCCAGGTGCACCCTCACGACTCCGTTCGCCGCACCGCTGGCGATCTGCTCCGCGAGCGCTCGCTGCTCATCCACGCTGCGAGAATTCCATTCCAACGGCGACCCCTTCCACGCTCCGTCCGGCGACAGGCTCTGCGAAAACACGAGCCCCGCCGCCTTTCCATCTGGCGTGACCAGCAGCGAGTCCTTCGCCACCGTGTTGATCCGCGGGCCGGCGGACGTCTGCGTGATGGTCGGGCTGAACGCGGTCACCGTTGTGTTCCAATACCCGTTGGCCTGAGCGTGGACGATCGCCTTCAGATCCTGAGCATCCTTCGGCACATCGAATACCAGCGGCTTGGCCGCGGGGAGCTTGTTGGCCAACTTAAGCAGGACGGCCCGCTGGTCCACGTAGACGCGTTCCACCTTGGCATCGACCACCGCATCGCCCTGGCGAACGCTGATCGACTTGATGAATCGCTCGTGCAGCAGCGGATCGGGCATGATGACCAGATCATCGGCAACCACGAACGCCACCAGTTCCAGCGGGCGTTCCTGCTCGACATACGAGTTCACGCTGGAACTGTGAATCTGGCCGCAGTTCGGACAACGCGAGCCCCAGCCGGCGCCGTACGGCTCTTCCCCGTTGTCCGGCTGCAGCGCGATCTCGGCCGTCGCCAGCGATGGCGTGAAGGAGTTGATGATCTCGACGTCGGCCAACGACGACTTCGCCTCATCCGCCTGCACCGCCGATGACAACACCGACACCGCCAACATCGCCAGCACACATTTAGCCCGCATGGGAATGCCCCTTTCTGATCTTGCCGAAGCGTTTAGTTTTTCGCGTGATCGCGAGAGAAGTCCAACACCACCTGTCGCATCATACCATTGCGAAGAATGGTAAACAGAACGCGATGCTCTTTTTGGAGATTGTCGATCGCGCTTCGATGCGCCGCCTGCAGTTCATCGAGCGTCTTGATGTCGGCCTGTCCGATGCGCAGCACGATGTCGTTCTGCTGCAAGCCTGATTGCGATGCGTTTCCGGGGTGTTTCACGCCCTTGATGAAAACGCCCTCGTTACGATGGAAGTGCAGGTCCGCGCTCTCAAATTGGTTGATATCGGCGGCGGTGAAATCCCAGCGGGGGAAGTCGCGCTGCTCGCCTTGCGTTTTGCCTTTGACGCGAGGGGAAAGCGACACCGCCTGCTCCGCGTCGCCGCGACGGATGAGCAGTTCGATCGGCTTTTCCGGCGAGACGAGCGCAAGTTGCGCCCGGATGGCCGGCAGGTCTTCTTCGGTCATAGCGGTGACGGGCTGGCCGTTGATCTTCAGAATTCGGTCGCGCGTCCGGATGCCGGCCTCGCTCGCGGGGCTCGCCGGCTCGGCCTGAGCGACGATGACGCCTTCGTTGCCGTCGAAATACATGTCGCGGGTGAAATCGCGAAGCGGCTGGAGCGTCAGGCCGGTGTATGCCCAGTTGCCGGACGAAAACTCCGCCAGCCGCGGCATCATCAGCTTTAGCGTTGATGCGGGAATCGCGAATCCGAGATCGCCGCCGCCCATCGCTCCGCGGGAGTTCAATCCCACCACCCGGCCGCCGGTATCAACGAGCGGCCCGCCGGAATTGCCTGGGCTGATCGAGGCGTCGGTTTGCAGGAACAGGCTGTACTCGCTCGCCTCCTTCAGATAGCGGCGCGTACAGGAGATAATGCCGATCGAAACGCTTCGGCTCAGCCCCCACGGCGCGCCCATCGCCATGACGAAATCGCCTTCGGCAAGGCCGTCGCTATCCCCGATCTGCGCATAGGCGAAATCGGGATCGCCATCCTTGCGTTGCAGTTGAAGCAGCGCGAGATCGGTGTCCTTGTCGCTGCCGATAACGGTGGCGCGGCGGGCGGTTCCGTCGACGAGTTGACAGCGGATTTCGGTGGCGTTGTCGATGACGTGCCAGTTCGTCAACACCCTGCCATCGGCACTGACGATCACCCCCGACCCCGTCGATTCCACGTTCTGCTTGCGGCCGCTGGTATAGTTTTCCGAGACGACGCGGATGAACACCACCGCCGGGAAAACCTTCTCCTTCGCCGACTGCACGACGCGCCGAAAGTCCGCGGTCTCCAACATCTCCCCCTTGTTCGCAGCCGCCCAGCCGCGGGAGGCAAACAGGAGGATCAGCAACGTCGCAACGCCCCATTGATACATGGCTACTCCTTCAAGGCATCCCTATGCCGGCGGTTTCTCCCCCGGCGGGATCTCCGGCATTTCCATTTCGTAGAGATCCTGCGCCAACCGCGTCAGGAAGAACGTCAGCTCCTGCGTCGCGATCGTCGGCGGGATGGGATCGCGCAGGTCGTACTGATGCGTGTGGTCTTCGGTCGAATCGTCGCCGCGCTTTTCGCCTTCGGTGATGATGTGGTGTTCGAACGTGACGGCGTCCTCATGGCTCTGCGTCACGACAAGCTCGCCCCACCGCCATGCGAGGTGAACGCGGATCGCCAACTGGTTTCCCCAGGTCGTCACGCGATGCACCACGCGATTGGCGACGAGCAATTTCACCAGTTGATCCGTCGCCGGCAGGACCGCCTGCTTCATGAAGTGGTGGTAGTTCTCGTTGTACTGCTGCTGCCGGCTGATCGCCTCGCGCTCGGCGGCGAGTTTCTCCGGCGGAACATCGGCGTAGGGCACGATCCGCGACAGCCACCACTTGGCGAAAGCTTTGTCGAACATGATTGGGCTGATCTTACTCATGCCGACCGGATTGACCACCACGCGCGCGGCACCTCAGTTTTTACGCGCCAGTTCCGAGAACCGCTGACCGCGAAACTCGAAATTGGGGAACTGATCGTAGCTCGCCGTGCCCGGCGACAGCAGCACGACATCGCCGGGCACGGCCAACTGCCCCGCGCGGGCGACGGCGGCGTCGAGAGTTTCGACGTAGTCGGCATTCCCGCACTTGGCCGCCAGTTCCCGGCCGATCGCGCCGATCGCCAGCACGCGTTTGCATCGTTCGGCCAGATGTCGGCACATCGCATCCCAGTTCAGCCCCGGCTTGGGTGCGCCGCCGACAATCTGGATGACCGTGCCGGGATCGAACGCATCGCACGCGATGACCGCCGCTTCGGGAATCGTCGCGATCGAGTCGTTGTAGTAGCGCACGCCGCCCGTTTCATGCACCATCTCCAGCCGATGAGGGAGGCCTTTAAAGTCTGCCACGGCGCGCTGCGCTTCGTCGAACGGCACACCGCTGGCGAGATACGCCGCCTGCGCGTTGTGCTGATTGTGTTGGCCGGGCAGCAGCAGATCGAAAGGCGGAATCGAGACGTCGGGATAAACCTTCGTCTCCACGCCTTCGCGAGCGACAAATTGGCGTGATATCTCATCATCGCGGCGAACCAACACGTCGCCCTGCCGCTGAAACCGGGCGATGTTGCCTTTGGCATCGAGGTACGCGTCGGCCCCGCCGTGCCAGTCGAGGTGGTCCTGCCCGAGCATGGTCACCAGCGCCACGTTGGGCGACCACTGCCGCAAGCCGAGGTAATGCAGCATGTAGCTGGACAATTCGAGGATGACGTTCGATCGCTCGTCCATCGCCGGCAAGTCGAACAGGAGAGACTTGCCGATATTTCCACCCACGTAGCACGGATGATGCGCGTTCAGGAGCATCTTGCCGAGCAACGCGGTGGTGGTCGACTTTCCCTTCGTCCCGGTGACGCCGATCACCCGGCCGGGGCAGCGCTCGGCAAAGAGGCAGATCTCCGTCGTGATCGGCACGCCCGCACCCGCCGCCGCCCGAAGAAACACGCTCGTCGGCTTGACGGCTGGAGAGGTGACGACCAGGTCGGTGTCGGTAAAATCGTCGATACGCTGGTTCTGCTCGCCGAGGCGAAATTCGATCGGCAGGCCGTCGAGTTGTTTCACGGAATCGGCAAGGCTCTTCTCATCCGCCTGATCGGTTACGAGAACGCGCGCGCCCTGCTGTGACAGCCATCTCGCCACCGCAATCCCCCCGCCAAACCGGCCGAGACCGAGGACGGTGACACGTTTGTTCCGAAGATCATCCATGATCGTTCATCCTCCCCGCCATATGGCCTCACTTGCTCAGGAACGGCGCCAGGTCCTTCGCCATCGTCTCGGCGGCGCGTTTGACGGCGTCCTGCCAGATTTCGCCGGCGTTCCGTTTCGGATACAGCACGCTTCGGCTCGCACTGACGATCGCCCCCCGGCCGTTCGCGTCGAACGCGGCGCGGGTCATGTCGGCGGTCGCGCCCTGCGTGCCGTAGCCGGGCAGCAGAAAGTAGCTGTTGGGCAAGCGTTTGCGAAGGCTCTGCATCGTGTGCTGCTGCGTCGCGCCGACGACCGCGCCGACGTTGCTATACCCATGATTGCCCATCAGGGCCGAAGATGACGCCTGCGCGTGCAGTGTATCCGCCACCAGTTCCGAAAACGTCCTGCCATCCTCCGTCTTCACGTCCTGCAGGTCTTTCGAACCCGGATTGCTCGTGCGAACCAGCACAAATACGCCCTTGCCCTCATCGCGACACACCTGCAAAAACGGATCGATCGCATCCATGCCCAGAAATGGATTGATCGTGATCGCGTCCGGCGATGACGCCTCGTCCAGGTCGTGATACTCCAGTTCCGACAGGTGCGCCGCCGCGTATGCCGCGCTGGTCGAGCCGATATCCCCGCGCTTCACGTCGCCGATCGTCAGGAGGCCAAGCGACTTGGCCTCCTGAATCAACTCGTAATATGCCTCCACGCCCTGCCACAAGAACTGCTCGAAATACGCAATCTGAAACTTCACGATCGGCGTCACCGGCGCGACCGCCTTCAGCACGCCGGAGCAAAACGCGTATACCGCGTCCACGCAAACGTCGAGATTGCGGTAGTCCTTCGGCTTCAGTTCATCGGGGAAGGCATCGAGCATCGGATCGATGCCCACGCAGACGGGCGCTTTCTTCGTATCAATGGCGGCGATGAGGCGGTCAATAAAAAGATCGGACATGCCCGGAAGATAGCGACGGCAGGCCAAGAAACAATTCGACGCGTGCGGCCCCATTACGCATGCGCTGACCACCTGTACGTCTTCACGCCCGAGTCAAGCTTCCAACTGCTGGGGCAGGTGGTATCGAGCCAGTCGAGCGGCTCGGCGTGCGGCCGGGCGACGGAGGCGAGCGCGAACGCCTCGCGCATTGCCGCCTGCTGGTCGGGCCCGTTGAACTTCGGGTCGGCTGAGACGAACAGCGGCGTGCCGCTGGCGGCGAGCAGGTGCAGCCATTGCCGATTGAGATGCCACGGCACCTTATCGGTTAGCCCAGCGCAATCGGCATCGACGGCGAAGAACGTGCCGTGTTGAGGCATGCGGAAAGCAAGCGTGTTGACGCCCATCTTTCGCGTGCGTTCCCACTCGCGGCCGCTGGTGTCGTCGCCGGTGCGCTGGATCTCCACCAGCCCTGCCGCCAAGTGCCCCACCGTGTTGCAGCCGATGACCAGCGCACTCCCTGCGGCCTCGCGAATGGCTCGGTACAGGTCGAGGATGATCTCCGCGGTCGTGCGGGTTTGATCGGCAAACGACCAACCGTCGGCGGTGATGCGATGGCGCATGTTCATGCCCCACAGGCCGCAGATGTCGTAGGTGGTGAAGTCATGCTTGATCAGTTCGTACCCCCAATCGACCAGCCGCTTGATGTCGGCCGCGACGTGGGCGACCACTTCGGGGCGCGACGGGTCGAGGATTGGGTCGTGAAAAAGATTGTTGAACCGCTCCTTCGGAAACCGCCACGCCTCCGGCACGTCCGCTCGCGTAAAGAGAGGCCTCAGCCAAATGCCCGGCCGCGTGCCGCGATCGGCCATCTCGCGCGCCAGCCGCGGCATGTCCGGAAACCTCGCGTTCCCACGATCCCAAGGCCCGCCATTGAAACTGCCGTGCTCGATCTGCCACCCGTCATCAATCACCATGAACGGCCGATTCTTCGCGCCCGCCGGCGCGGAGGAGGCCACGAACTCGGCGTCCTTCAGGATCTCATCGTGCGAGCTGTTGCCGTACGCGTAATACCAGTTGTTCCCGCCGTACACCGGCTCGGCGGGCATGAGCGGGCGATCGCACATCAACTTACATAGCCGCGTCGCTGCGCTGAACGCCGATTCCCCCTTCGGCGCATCGAGTTGCACGATCTTCGCCGCCACCAATGCGCGCTGCCCCAGCTTCACCGGCACGCCGCCGCTTCGCACGTCGAGCCAGAGGCTGATTCCTTCGGCGTCGACCTGCCAGTGCGCGATCGACGAGGCCCCGGTCTTGACGCCCAGGCCGCGCGTGCCGGCCTCGCTTAGTCGGAGGAAATACCAAGGCATCACGCGTTCGGGCACGAGGCCGCGCCATTCGAGATCGCCGTAGCCGCGCTCCCAATGATCGCCGAGGTATCGCGCCTGCTCCGGCGACGCCTCGGCCCATCGCAGGTGGACGAATCGCAGACCCGCTTTCGGCGACCGCACCTCGACCGCCAGCGTGCCGGAATCCGACCGAAGCGAAACGCTCACGCCGCTGGCAGCGTCGCCCCAGGCATCACCGCCGCGATCCAGCGCGATGGTTCCTTCGTCGGTCTGAGCCGAAATCTTAACGGGTAGCAGTGGAATGGTGCCGAAACTCATATTTCTCCTCTGCAATTTGCCCAGCGCGCGTCGCCGACTTCATTGCATCGCAAACGCGCAATGCGGCGGGCAGTTTATGCGTTTTTGACAAGTGATACCAAGTGGTACACCGGGGCTGCGGGGCTGCGAAAGCGACCGCAGTGTAAACGCTAATTCATTCATCAATTAGCGTTCGTTTCGCGCGCTGCGGCGATCATCTCTCAACAAGGAGAAAACGATGGAACCGACGAACACCCCTTCAACCGTTAAGGCTACCCCCGTTCGCGAGCGTGGCGCGGTCGGCAAGGCAATCATCGTCTACCTCGCCACCGGAAGCGTCCTGGCGGCCGGCGCTGCGTACCTGTTGTTTACCGGAATGGGCTGTTAGTACAGGATCGAGGGCAGCCATGCGCCCTTCGGTTCTTGGTACAGCCCGATGCTCATGAGGTTCGCCGGCTGCGTGATGCGCAAACCCTGGCCAAGGCACCATCGCAGGACGTCGGTATTCCGCATCGGCAGCAGCAGGCCCGACCCGGTGATCGGATCAGCGGCGGCGATGAGCGCCTTGAGGGCCACGTTATCGATCGCAACGGTATGGCCGAAAAAACCAAGATCGGTCGTGTAACCGACGACCGATCCGTCGCGCACGACAACCTTCGCAGTCCCCTGTTCGACGGCAGGCGGTAGTTCAAGAGCACGGTGATGGCCGTGGATTTGCGTGCATAGCGCGTCGCACTGCGGGATATCCCTTGCCACCGCCTGCCGGACGTCGTGGCCGGGAATCTTCATTTTGAGCGGGCGGCCGTTAATGCACGCCAGCGGCTCGCGTAGCTCAAAGCCAACCTTCGTATAAAGCGACAGCGATGCCATATTGAAGCCGGCCTGCACCAGCCGAATGCCGACGTGATTACGCGATTTCGCCCGCTCGACGAGCGACTCCATCATCGATCGGCCAACCGATCGGGCCTGCGATGTCGGCTTCACCGTGACCGGACCCACGCCGGCGATCACGCCGTCCCACAGAAACGCGCTGCCGACGACCTCGCCCTCCGCCGCCTCGGCGATGAACCCCTCGATGTAAGGCGCGCCGGTCAGCAACTGCATGAACCCGACTGCCACCTCCAGGTTTGGAAAGTCGGGTGGAAATCCGTGCCGGGCGTTGATGCCGCAGAACGCGTCGTAGCAGATCCGGGCGCACGGATCGACGTCCGATCCACGCGGAGCGCGAATCGAAACTCCGGCACGATCGGCGACAGCGGCACTTTTCATGACGAACCTTCCACCACTTTGGCAACCACTTCGCGAAGCTTAGCGACGTCAACCGGTTTCACCACGTGGTCGCAGAAACCGGCTTCGCGGCTCTTGCGGATGTCTTCGTCCATCCCATAACCACTCATGCAGATGCCCTTGATATCGTACTTTCCCTTGGCGGCGCGCATCAGGCCGTAGCCGTCGCCGTCGGGCAGGCCGATGTCGCTGATCAGCACGTCGAACCGCGCCACCTCGTCCATCGCCGCAAGCCCGCCCTCCACGCTGTCGGCGGCGGTAACATCGTAGCCGAACAGCGTCAGCAGTTTCACCAGCACCTTTCGCGTGTCGGCGTGATCCTCCACCAGCAGCACTCGCAGCTTCTTGCCCGCGGGTGTAAGGGGCGCCGGCTCGGGCGAAGGCGTTTCGGCAGCACCAGACCTGGCGGGAAGCGTGATCGTGAAAGTCGATCCTCGGTTCTCCCCGGCGCTGGCGGCAGAAATAGTGCCCTGATGCGCGTCGACGATCGCACGCGCGATTGCCAGTCCCAGCCCCAATCCTCCCATCTGTCGTGATTCGGTCAGACGCCCCTGCTCAAACGCGTTGAAGAGGCGCGGGAGCAGTTCGTCCGAAATGCCCGCGCCGTTGTCCTCGATCTCGATGGTGATCCGCCCTTCGTCTCCGTCGCGCGTCCGCACCCATATTCGGCCGCCCTCGGGGGTGAACTTGATGGCGTTTTTGATGACGTTCCACAATACCTGTTGCAGCCGCGCCGGGTCGCCCATCACCGTGTCGCGAGCGGCGCACAGCTCGGCAGAGAGTTCGAGCTTACGTTCGCGCAGGTCGTCGCGACAGATGTCGTGGGCCTGGCGCACCAGCTCGTGAATGCTGGTGGGCTTCGCCTCGACGCGCAGCTTGCCACTCTGGATGCGGCCGATGTCGAGCAGGTCGTCGATCAGGCGAACTTCGAGGTCGATGTTCCGGCGGACCATCGCCAGCTCGCGCCGCGTTTCGGGGCTGATCTCCGGATCGACCGTCATCGCCGACACCGCCATCAACACCGGGTTCAGCGGTGTGCGCAACTCGTGGCTGAGCACCGCGAGAAAGCGATCCTTCGCGGCGTTGGCGCGCTCGGCCTCCTCGCGGGCCTGCCGGGTTTCCTGAAGAGAGCGGTCGCGTTCCGCCTCGGCGATCCGCCGGGCGGTCACGTCCTCGGCCGTGCCGAGGATCTGCCGCACCGAGCCGTCGGGGTTACGGTTGAAGACCGTCTCGCGCGCCGCGACCCAGTGATACGTGCCGTCGGCATGCAGTTGCCGGTACTCCACGTCCGCCGCGAGACCGTCGCCGAGGTGCTTGAGACGCTCGCCGGTGGATCCGACAAGGTGACGATCCTCGGGGTGAACGGATTCGAGGATGAACCGTTCGTCTTCGCCGGGCTCATCGTGCGTAATCGTATGTCCCATGAAAACGCGAAACGGCCGATTCTTGTACGTGATGCGGCGTTCGTCGATGTCCATCACGTACACCTGGTCCGGCGTCGTATCAAGCACGCGGCGAACAAAGCGTTGGCTTTCGATCAGCTCGTCTGAGAGTCGTTTGCGCTCGGTGACATCGGCGGTAGCGCCCATCATCCGCACGGCGCGGCCGGACTCGTCGTAGAACGCCTGACCATTCGTACTGAGCCAGCGAACGCTCCCGTCCGGGCGAATCGTCCGGAATTCGATCTGGTAAGAAGATCGCTCCTTTAACGCCCGCAGGATCGCCTGCTTCACTGCCGACTGGTCCTCGGGATGAATCAGCCTCTGGAACCCTTCCACCGTCCCGTCGAACTCCGCCGCCGTCAGCCCGTGGAAGGCATAGATTCGGTCGGACCAGGTCATGCGGTTGGTCGCCATGTCCCAGTCCCACGTGCCCACGTCGCCCGCGAGCATCCCCAGCCGCAGGCGCTCGGCAGTATCTCGGAGCGACTGCTGGGCGGTCTTCAGTGCCGTCACGTCTGTGCCGATGCCGCAGAGCGCGCGGAGCGTGTTGTCCGAATCGATAAGAGGGAAGATCGTCGTCAGCAGGTCCTGCCGATGTCCGTTACGCATCAGCGTATATTCTCGTGTGATCGGCGTCCGCGTACGGCGGACGGCCTCGAGGTGTGTCGAGAGCCGCTGGTGGACCTCGGGCAGCACCTGGGCGCCGGAATGCCCCACTACGCGATCCAGCGGCAGGTTTACCGATTCCAGCATCCGCTGGTTGACCATGACGTACCGCCCATCGTTATCCTTGATGAAGATCTCGGCGGGCATGTGGTTGATGAGCGAGGCGAGCCGCTGCTCCACCTCCTTTCGGGCGTCGGCGGACGTCTGTTCCTCTTCTGACAATCGGCGAATCGCGGGCAGCGCCAGGAAGAACAGCGTTGAGATCACCAGCGCCGAAAACGCGCTCGTCTGCACGTAAATATGTTCGCCCCACGTCAGCCAGTTTGCCCCCATCAACAAGGCAAACGCTCGAAACAACCCCATTACCGCCAGCGCCAGCGCGAGAAGAATCCAGGGCAGGCGCACCCGCGACAGCCGAAGCATCCGCAACGCAAATACAACGGACGCCACCTGTAGCAGGAGCGAGGCGATGAAGATCAGCGCGATGGAGTTGTCCAATCCTGCGTAAACTTACATTCAGGTGGGATTTCGGTCATCCGGGTACCCCCTAAATCTTTTTTCATCTGCCGGTCCGACTGACTTTAACATTTCATTACTTCCGAAACTTACCGAAGCCACTTCTCCCCCTGCCGCCACCGCCTTTAAGATGAAGCGGCACACGCGAAAGGGAAACGCCCATGCGGGCCGAGATGACGAATCTGATGGACGCGATCGCCCCCCAGTTGCGGGCGGTCGACACGCTGTTTGAAGCCGAGCTTCAGTCCGACCTGTCCTGCGTCAACGTGCTGACCCGCCACGTGGCCAAGTTCCGGGGAAAAATGCTCCGCCCCACGCTGGTGCTGCTGTCCGGCAAGGCCGTCGGCAAGCTGTCCGACGCCCACATCACCATCGCGACCGTCGTCGAGATGGTCCACATGGCAACGCTCGTCCACGACGACGTGCTGGACGAAGCCGACATGCGTCGCCGGGGAGCAACGATCAACCACCTGAAAGGCAACGAGGCCGCCGTCATGCTGGGCGATTACCTCATCAGCCATTCGTACCACCTCTGCTCCAGCCTCGGCGACCAGGCCGCCGCCCGCATCATCGCCCGGACTACCAATCAGGTCTGCGAAGGCGAACTGCTCCAGCTGCACAACCGCGATAACCTCGATCTGGACGAGGAAACGTACATCACCATCGTCAGCCGCAAGACCGCCTGCCTCATCGCGGCCAGTTGCTACCTTGGCGCCCGGTTCGCCGGCGCAGATGAGGAGGCCGCCCGCAAGCTGGAAAGGTACGGCCTCAGCCTCGGCATCGCGTTCCAGATTCAGGATGACATCCTCGACCTCGTCGGCGAGGAACGCGAGGTGGGCAAGACGCTCGGCATCGATGTCGCCAAACGAAAGCTGACGCTCCCGATCATCCACTTCCTGCAATCCGCCCCGCTCGAACACCAGGAGCTCTGTCGCTCCCTGCTCGGCGAGACGCACGCGCTGGAACGCATCCGCAACCTCATCACCCCCAGTGATTCGATCGCCTACGCCCAGTCCAAGGCACGCAAGCTGGTCGAACGCGCCAAGCAGAGCATCGCCAGCCTGCCCGAGTCCGACGCCAAGCACACGCTGCTGACGATGGCGGACTTCGTGGTTGAACGATCGCGGTAAACGCGCAACGCGCGCGAGCCCTTCCCCGATCTGGATTGCGTGCGTACAGTGCTGCGATGCTTCAGCGTGCGATCATCGTTCTGGCGTTGGCGGTTTACGTATTCGTAGTCGGCTGCGCCGTCGTCGATTCGAAGTCGGCCGCCGAGCCGGTGGAGGCCTCGAAACCGCACGCGCCCGCACGCTTTCCCGCAACGCAGGCGACCGGACTGCCGTACAAGGCGATCGGCATGCAGATCCAGCGGGTGGACTGGATCGATAAATACAAGGAAAGCATCGATGAGATCGCAGACGTCGGCGCGAACGCGGTGAAGTTCGTCGTCGACGCCCGCCAGGAGCACGCCGGCTCGACGCGCATCTACCTCGACATGCGGATGAGCCCCACGCCGGAGAAACTGAGCGAGCTGATCCGCTACGCCAAGAGCAAGAACCTTCGGGTGATCCTGATGCCGATCGTCTTGCTGGACAACCCGCGCAAGCCCACCGAGTGGCGCGGCCGAATCGAGCCCGACCACGACGCAGGCGGGTGGGACGGATGGTGGAAGAGCTACCGCGACATGCTCACCCATTTTTCATGGATCGCCGAGGGCAACGGCGTGGACGTGCTGGTCGTGGGATCGGAACTGGTCAGCACCGAGAGGCAGACCGGCGAATGGCTGAAAACCCTCGAGCAAATTCGCGGTGTCTACCACGGCCAACTCACCTATAGCGCCAACTGGGATCACTACACCACCGTCCAGTTCTGGGATCAGCTCGATTTCATCGGCATGAACAGCTACTGGAAGCTCGGCAAGAACAATCAGGTGACCAAGGACGAAATCAAGGCCAACTGGGCCAAGATCCAGGACGAACTGTTCGCCTTCCAATCCAAGATCGGCCGGCCGATCCTGTTCACCGAGGTGGGATGGTGTTCGATGGCGAACATGGCGCATCAGCCGTGGGATTACACCCTCGACGAACGCGAGGCCCCCACCGATCTGGACCTGCAAAAACGCCTGTACGAGGGCTTCTTCGAATCCTGGTACGGCAAACCGCAACTCGGCGGTTTCAACATGTGGGAATGGACGCCCGGCGACGGCGGCCCGAAAGACCGCGGCTACACGCCGGAAGGCAAGCCGGCGGAGAAGGTGCTTCGCGAATGGATGGAGAAGAAGTGGTGATGACGTGATGCCGCCGGCGTCGTCATTCGTATTTTAGCTTTCGTTCCTCCCCCTCCCGGGGGGAGGTTAGGAGGGGGCGCTCGCCAACTCCGATCGCCCCACTCTGCCAAAGGCCTCCACTCGGCCTACCCCGAAGAGGGGGAGGAAAAAGACGGCCATTCCGCATCGAAACGAGAAGCCCGTGCCAAGGGTTGGCACGGGCTTCTCGGTATTCGGTCCAGATCCAAAGGAGCGAGACTTACGCCGCCTTCTTCGGGGCCTTGATGAACTTTTTGACCTGTTCGACGATGGCGTCGAAGGTCTTGACATCGCTGATGGCGAGGTCGCTGAGGATCTTGCGGTTCAGCTCAATCCCGGCGGCCGCGAGGGCGGGGATGAAGCGGCTGTAGGAGATGCCGCGCTCGCGCAGCGCCGCCGACAGACGGGTGATCCAGAGCTCGCGGAACAGGCGTTTCTTCACCTTCCGGTGCTCATAGGCATAGCGATCGGCGCGGCGGGTGAACTCGAGCGCCGAGCGATAGTTCTTGCCGGGCTGGCCAACGAAACCGCTGGCGCGCCGAAGGATACGTTTACGTTTACGGGCGTGAGTGGGACCGCCGGAGACGCGTGGCATTGTCCTGTCCTTTCAAAAGAAACCGAGCCAGAGGCACATTCCCGCGCGACCAGCACGCGGGCGGCTTAGCTGCTTCCGCAACGCGCGGAAGCTTTGTTGTGAGGTAAAACGAACGTGGCGAACACGTTTCCTCCGGCCGCTGGCCTTCGGGCGATTCGCCACGATCCACTATTCCGATTTTTCCGATTCCGCCGCAGCGGCAACGGCGCGGTCATGGGCGATGCGCTTCGGCTTCAGGCCGCTGATGCCCATGAACGACCGCATGTTGCGGGCGTGACCTTCGGCGAGGATCGCCGGACGACCAAGACGGCGCTTCATGGCGGCGTCGCGACGCGAACGCAGGTGCGTGCTCATCGTCCCGCGGCGCTTGATCTTGCCGGTCGCGGTGACCTTGAAACGCTTCGTGCAGCCCTTGTTGGGCTTGTACTTGTAACCCATAACAAACCTCGTCTTCAGTCGATAAAAATGCCCGCCTTGGCGACGGGAAGTCCGGCAATATAGCAAAACCGTTGGGGAGGGCAAGCGACGGGGCATTGCCGATTGTCAATTGCCAATCGGCGACTGCAGATGCAAGGCAGGCCCACTCGCGGTGGGCTTGCCCTTCAATCGACAATTACCAATCGACAATCGGCGATTTTGCCCGCTACTCGTTCGCCCCGTGACAATTCTTGTATTTCTTACCCGATCCGCACGGGCAAGGGTCATTTCGACCAACTTTCGGGGTATCGCGGACGATCGTTTTGACGCCTGCTTCGGCATTCGCAGGCTGGGCGGCAGCTTCCTGCGGGCCGTCAAGCGCGGCGGCGGTTTCGCGGACGTTGTCGCCAACGCCGTAGTTGTCGCTCACCTGGTGCTGGGCAGACCGCACGTTGTAACTGCTCTTGGCGGTCACTTCCTTCCCTTCCACCCGAACGCGGAAGATCAGGTCCGTCACCTTGTCGCGAATGCCCTGGAGCATCTGCTCGAAGAACTTGTATCCCTCGCGCTTGTAGATCACGCGAGGGTCGCGTTCGGCATAGCCCTGCAGGCCAATGCCGCCCTTCAGCACGTCCATGGCGTAGAGATGATCCTTCCACGCCTGATCGAAAATCTGGATCAGCACGTACTGCTCCAGCCGCGTCAATTCGTCGCGCAGGATCGCCTTGCTGCGCCGCAGGACGATGTCGCGGGTGGTGACGGTGCCGGACTTATCTTCGTCGATCTCCTTGACGCCCTTCCGGGTCTCGGCGGTCAGCGGGTTGAGATCGCGAGTGGTGACCTTCTGGCCAAACCGCTCATTAAAGGCATCGGCGATCGCCTTCAGGTCCGGGCCTTTGGCGATGATGGCGTCCACGTCCTTGTCGAGTTGGCCTTCCAGCAGGAACCGCTCCTGGTGGCCGATGAGCTCATCGCGAATCTGACGCAGCGGCGTCTGCTGGATGCGTTCCAGCGGCAGGTCAACATTGAACTTATACCGCGACCACGTCCGCAGGTAATCGGCGGCGTAGGGATTATCGATCTGCGATACCTCACCCGCGCCGACCAGGCCCAGCATGTGATCGACCGGATACTCGATTTCGCGACGTTGATAAGCCTCGCGTGCCCGCGCTTCGATCACCTGCACGATCTGCTCCGCCGGCTTGAAGATCTGGCGTTCCTTGTCGGCAAGGATTTCGTCCAGTTCCAGCTTGATGCCGAACTTCTCTTCCGCCCAGTTGCACAGCGCCTGCCCGGCGTAATTCGGCTCGAGGTACACAGACAGGCCGGAGACGTCCTGGTCGTCGATGTAGCCGAGCGCGCCTTCCTTGAGCGTCTCTTCCAGCTCGCCGAAATCCATCTTCTTGATCTGCGACTCGGTCAGCTTCGTGTGGTAGTCCTTGGCGGCCAGCTTCACGAGCGACTTCGCGTCCCACTGCGTCGGGTCTTCGGGGCTCTCGCCGAGGTATTCGCCCAGCGTTTGGGTGATGGTGGTCTCGACTTCTAGCTTGGCCTGATTCTTGATGTAATCCTCGACGTCCACGAACCGCCGCAGGCCCTTCAATTCGCCCGCGTCGATGGAAACGCCGAAGTTGGTGCGCGCCCACTCGGCGATGTTGGCGGCGACGTAATCCTGGGTGACGTACTTATCGACCGCGTCTTCGATCGCCTTGCCGATCACGTCCCAGATGACGTTCTCGATGTGCCGGCCTTCCAGCACCTGCTGGCGCATGCCGTAGAACGTCAGTCGCTGGCGGTCCATGACCTCGTCGTATTCGAGCAGGTTTTTGCGGGCGAGGTAGTTGCGCTCCTCGACCTTCTTCTGGGCGCGTTCGATGCCGCGGGTGAGCATCTTCGATTCGATCGCCTCGCCGTACTCCATGCCGATCTTCTTGAAGACGTTGATGGTCCAGTCGCCCATGAACATCTTCAGCAGGTCATCCTGAAGCGAGCAATAAAACCGGGATGACCCCGGATCGCCCTGCCGACCCGATCGGCCGCGAAGCTGGTTGTCAATTCGGCGGCTGGTGTGGCGTTCCGTGCCGATCACGTGCAGCCCGCCCACCGCCTTCACTCCCGCCCTGAGCGGGAACGCCTGCATCAGCGGACTGTCGGCCTTCACTTCGAGGACCTTGTTCGTGCCGCGCTGGGTCAGTTGGTACGCGCCGTCTTTCTGTTCGACATCGAACCACGCCTCCGGCGCCAGCTTGATGTCCGTCCCACGGCCGGCCATGTTGGTGGCGATCGTGACGTTGCCGACCCGCTCGCCGTGGCTGTTCACGTGCGTATGGCCCGCAACCGCGACGATGTTCGCCTCGCGCTCGTGCTGCTTGGCGTTCAGCACCTCGTGCTTGATGCCGTACTTCTTCGACAGGAACATGCTCAGCCGCTCGCTCTTTTCCACGCTGGTGGTGCCCACCAGCACCGGCCGGCCGGCGTCGGAGAAGAGCTTGATCTCCTCGACCATCGCCTCCCACTTTTCCTGCTCGGTGCGGTAGACGCGGTCGTCGCTGTCGCGGCGCGCGATCGGCCGGTTCGTCGGAATGCTGACCACTTCGAGCTTGTAGATCTTGTTGAACTCTTCCGACTCCGTCATGGCGGTGCCGGTCATGCCGCCGAGGAACTTGTAGAGCTTGAAGAAGTTCTGCAGCGTGATGGTGGCGAGGGTTTGCGTCTCCTTCTTGATCGTGACGCGTTCCTTGGCCTCGACCGCCTGGTGCAGCCCATCCGACCACTGCCGCCCGACCATCTTTCGGCCGGTGTACTCGTCGACGATCACCACTTCCAGTTCGCCGGTGCTGCGCGGGCCAGTGCCGCGCTCGACGACGTAATCCTTATCGCGCTCGTACACCACGTGGGCGCGCATCGCCTGCTCCATCAGGTGCGGCCATTCGACGTTCTCGCCGACGTAGAAGCTGCCCACCCCCGCCTCTTCCTGTGCCGCGGCAATGCCCTCGTGCGTGAGGTGAACGCTCTTGCGATCCAGCTCGACCTCGTAATACGCCGTCAGGCCGGCCTTCTTGGACTCGGCTTCCGCCAGCTTCTGCTGGGCCTCTTCCATGCGCTTCTGGGCGGCGAGCTTTTCGTCCTTCGACGCGGCCTTATCCGCGTCGCCCAGGGCAGCCTTGATCGCGCGCTTCCACTGGTCGCATTCCTTCTCGACCTCGGCATACGGCTTGTGCAGCTCGATGATCTTCCGCGCCACGGCGTCGGCGATGGGGTATTTCTTCGGGTCGTCGAGCGTGTCGCCGGAGATGATCAGCGGCGTGCGGGCCTCGTCGATCAGGATGCTGTCCACCTCATCCACGATGGCGAAATCAAGCGGGCCCTGCACCTGCAGGTCGGCCCGCTCCTTCATGTTGTCGCGGAGGTAGTCGAAGCCGAACTCGCTGTTCGTACCGTAGGTGATGTTGCACTCGTACTGCCGGCGGCGCGAGTCGCCGCCCGGGTCCATGTCGGACTGGATGAACCCGACCGACATCCCCAGCGCCTCAAACGCCGGCCGCGTCCAGAGGGCGTCGCGGCGCACGAGGTAGTCGTTCACCGTTACGACGTGGCAGCGATATCCTTCCAACGCCCGCAAAAAGCACGCCAGCGGCGCCACGAACGTCTTGCCTTCGCCGGTCGCCATCTCGGCGATCTTGCCCTCGTACAGCGACAGGCCGCCGATGAGCTGCACGTCAAAGCACCGCGCCCGGAACGGCGGCCGCGATTCGGGGTAGATCTCCCGCACCGCCTGGTACACCTCGACCGGGATTTCCACCGTCTGCCAGTTGGCCAAGCCCTGGATGATGCGGTCTTCGATCGCGGCGAAGGCGTCGAACGCGGCGTCGCCCTTCAGTTGCTCGGGGTTAAAGCTATGCTCGGGGTTGAAGATATTGCGAATACCGATATTGCGGTCCATCGACTCGCGCATGATCGCAAGGCATTCCGGGAGCACATCGCTCATCCGAATCTTCCTGTGCAGAAGATCGTCCTTGATCTGCATCGTGCGGTCGCGAAGCTGAACGTCGGTAAGCTGAGCAACCTTGCTTTCGGTCGCGTTCACTTCCGCGACGATCTTGCGATAGCGTTTGACGAGCCGGTCATTGCGGCTGCCGAATACCTTGGTGAGGGTCTTTCCGAAAATCATGAGGGTCCGCCTGTGCGAGGGTGCGCGATCGATTGCGCCCCGTATTGTGTGTGCGTCTGAAACTAATAATTGCCTGAAGCGAAATGTGGAAAGCAAACGAACGCGCTTCAGCACGCAGGCGGCGGGAGGCAGTAGCGGAAGGGATCGGGAAGCCGTCGCTGGACCGGGTGCGAATCGAACTCCACCCGCGCCGCCAGAGGCGGGCGAGGAACGCCGAAGGCGATCCGCTGGAGCAGCGCGGAGCGGGTGATCGATCGGGACAGCCCGACTTCGAGCCGGTCGATCCAACCCGCCTTCGCCGATGACGACCGCTGCTGCTCGGGAACAGGCGCACCCATGGCCAGCGCCGGTTGCCGGGTGGCAACCATCGCCGAGAGCACGACGAGCATGATAAGTATGCGGCCGGTCATCATCTGTGTAGCACCATACATTAGACGATGGAATCCGGCGCGTCTATCCGATCGTGAAGTGCAATCCGGCGCGGCATGGATTAGAGTATCCGCCCATCGTGAGAATACCTGTGGGGAAAACGCTTCGGCTGCTGCTGTTGGTGCTCGCCCAGTTCACGATATCCCCCTTTGCGCTATC
>JBBCIV010000185.1:0-8903 GCA_037189665.1 Phycisphaerae bacterium
AGCGCGTCGTCAAACGCGCGGCGCGACTCAATCACTTATTGTCGCTCGGCCCCGCCGCCGGAGCGGGCGCGGCTGGCGGCGGCGTGGTCGCGCCGGCGTCCTTGTTACCCGCAGCGGCAGGTTTCGGCGCCGCAGCAGCAGGCGCCGGGGCGGCGGAAGTGGAGCGAACCTGCGTCGGCAGGATCACCACTTCCACGCGCCGGTTGGCTTCGCGGCCCTTGTCGGTCGCGTTGCTCGCGGCGGGACGCTGGTCGGCGTAGCCCACCGCGCCGATGCGCTGCGGGTTCACCTTTTCCTTGATCAGCTCATCGGCGACCGAGATCGCGCGGTGAGCGGAGAGGTACCAGTTATTCTTGTGGCCCTTCTGGATGGTGGCGGGGTTGTTGACCGGCGTAGAGTCGGTGTGGCCGGCGACGAGCAGCTCGTAGCCCTTGGCGGCGTCGGAGTTGAGGATCGCGGCGAACTTGGTGATGACTTCCTTGGCCGCCGGCTTTACGGTGGCGTCGCCGAGGTCGAACGTGACGTCCGACTTGAACTTCACGATGCCGTTCTCGAACGACACGAGGTCGGGATTGGCGGCCGCGAACTTGGTCAGCTCGTCGGTCAGCGGGGCCGGCAGGTTGCCCGCCTGGCCTGCCCGGGCGATCGCCTCGGCGTAGCGCTTCGAAAGCTCGTCCAGCTCGGTCTGCTTGGCGGCGAGGCGCTGGTTGAGGTTGTTGACCAGGCCCGCCATGTCGCCGCCGGTGGCGTTGAGGGCGTTAAGCTGGTTCTGCAGCGCATCGGCGCGCGCCCGCTGCTCGCGGGCGGCGGCGTCGGCGGCCTTCTGGCCTTCTTCGTACTGACGCGCCTCGAGCTTCAACGCGTTGTATTTTTCGACCGGGACGCAGCCCGCAAAGATCCCCAGCGACAGCACGCCGGTCATCATCAACATTCGCTTCATAGGTTTTGCCTCCATGCAATTAAGGCGAGATAAGGTGATCGCGATACCCACACACACATGCCGTTCGTCGTTGTGTTTCGCTAGTTTTCCTATTTGATCTGAATTTGCAAGGGGTGCCCGATCCCCCGTGCGCCCGCCCGCCGGGTTGGGCGTGCGCGTGCATCCTGTGGCTTGTGGATGAACATTGATTACAATCCGGCGTTCATGAGAAGGACGCTCATCGCCATCGTGACGACAGGGATGATCAGCGCCTCGGCGTTCGCCGAGGCTGAACCGAAGACGTTCGAGCTGAACGACGGCCGGTTCACCGAGGTGCCGACGACCAACCCGGCGTCGCTGCTCAAGCCTGATCCGGAGCTGAAGCGGATCGAAACCCAGATCGACCGCCAGCAGTTCTCCGCCGCCCGGCGCGACGCGCTCGGATGGCTGCTGACCCACAAAATCGACCCGAATTACGACCTCGGCCTCTACCTCATGGCCCAGGCGCTCAACGGCGACGGCGACCCGGTCAAGGCGTTCTATTACTGTGACGAGCTGATGGACACCTTCCCCGCCAGCCCATATTTCGCGCAGGCGCTGGATCTTCAGTACAACATGGGCGACTCGCTGATGAGCGGCCGGCGGCTGTCACTGCTGGGCATGAAGATCCTCGACGCGTCGGATGAGGCGATCGAGATGATGTTCCGGATCCAACAGCGGTCCCCCGGTTCGCCGCTGGCCGAACGCGCCCTGCGACGCACCGCCGATTACTACTTCGCCAACGGCGACTTCGACCTCGCCGCCGACGCCTACGGCGCGCATGCCAAAACCTATCCGCGAAACCCCAATTTGCCAGAAATCCTGCTTCGGCAGGCGTTTAGCAACTACGCTCAGTTCACCGGCGTTCGGTTCGATCCTACGCCGCTGGTCAACGCTCGGGCGCAGATGATGGAATTGATCCAGAAGTACCCCGAGGTGGCGCAGCGGGAGAACATGCAGTCGTTCGTCGATTCGATCGACAAAACGCTCGCCCGCAAGCTTGCCGTCACCGCCGATTTTTATCGCCGGACCAACAAGCCCGATGCCGAGAAGGCCACGCTCGCCGTTCTGGTGAAGGAATACCCGCAAAGCGACGAGGCCCAGGAAGCCAAAGCCAAGCTCGACGCCATCTCGCAGGGATGACAGATAAGATGAACGCCAAGACGCCAAGGAGCCAAGAAATGCCGCCGTGTCATCCTGAGCGCATCCGCGAAGGATCTTCCGGCCGCGTCGAGGATCAACCCCTCGCGAGCACACGACGCATGAACGCATTCAACAAGCCTTTTTCTCTTCTTGGCGTCCTGGCCTCCTGGCGATCATTCCTCCTGCTGGGCGCAATCGCCCTCGCCGGCTGTGAGGGCTACCAGCAGGCGGGCACGGGGTCGCGCGGGGGGTATAAGTGGTCGTCCCTCTACCGCCAGGACGTGAAAACCATCGCCGTCCCGATCTTCTCCAACGTCGATTTCTCCCGCGGCGACGAGTTCGCGCTCTCCAAGGCGCTGGTGATGCAGATCGAACAGCGCACGCCCTACAAGGTCGTCGATCACGACAAGGCCGACACGATCCTCGAAGGCCAGATCACCAAGGTAAAACTGCAATCCCTCAGCTCCGACCGCCAGTCCGCGCTCCCGCAGGAACAGCTTTACGGCATCCGCGTCGATTTCGTCTGGAAAGACCTCCGCACGGGCAAAATCCTCGTCGAACGCCGCGGCTTTGAGCAAAACGCCGCCTTCTATCCCACCCTCGGCGAAGGCCGCAGCCAGGGCCAGCTCAACACGGCAGAACAACTGGCGATCGCAATCGTCCAGGAACTGGAAGCAGATTGGTAAGTCGCAGCCCGCGATGGCCTTCGCAATCTCGGGTCGTTTTCGTTAAGAATGCCCCGCCCATCGTCGATACGGTGAGATAAAGCGGGATCGCCGGTAATGATGCATCCATTTTCATTGTGCGGCCGCAACGCCCCCGCGAGGCCCCGCACTTTTCCCTACTTCGGAAGTAGAATCTCCCCCTGATCGCGGATACTCTTAGCAATGGCCTAGTTTATATCAGGTCATCAGGGATCGAGGCGCGAAAGAAAGAGCAAAGCGATATGTCTGACGAGCGTGACGACAAACCCACAGGCAACGGCCGCCGGCAGAGGCCTGCGGGGGGAATGCGGTTCGGGCGAGGAGTCTTCGGGTGGGTGCTGTTCATCGGCGTCGCCATCCTTCTATTCCTCTATCTCCAGAACCAGGGGCAGACGCATTCCGACATCTCGCTCGACGTCTTCAACAGCAAGCTGCAGAAAGGCGACATCGCCGAGATCACCATCCAGGGTGACGAGATCTACGGCAAGTTCGTCAAGGACAGGGAGCACATCGCCACCAACGGCACGAAGGTGGAACGCTTCCGCACCGTCATGCCGCAACTGGCGACCAGCGACTGGTCGTTCCTCCGCGCGATCCTCAACGACGCCAACGGTCAGCCGCGCGTCATGCAGGTGAAGGCGGAAAACCCCAACAACATGCTCACCAGCATCCTCATCACGCTCATCCCGTGGTTGCTGGTGTTCGCGGTGATCTGGTTCATCTTCATCCGCCAGCTCCGCAACTCCGGCGGCGCGGGCGGCATGCTCGGCAACTTCGGCCGAAGCAGGCACAAGATCACGTCCAAGGAACATACCAATATCACCTTCGACGACGTCGCCGGCGTGGACGAAGCCAAGGACGAGGTGGCGGAGATCGTCGAGTTCCTGAAGAACCCCAAGAAGTTCCAGCGCCTCGGCGGCAGAATCCCGCGCGGCGTGCTGCTGGTCGGCGAACCCGGCACCGGCAAAACCCTGCTCGCCAAGGCGATCGCAGGCGAGGCCGACGCGCCGTTCTTCTCCATCAGCGGGTCCGACTTCGTCGAGATGTTCGTCGGCGTGGGCGCATCGCGCGTGCGCGACCTGTTTAAGCAGGCGAAGGACAACTCGCCCTGCATCATCTTCCTCGACGAAATCGACGCCGTCGGCCGTCGCCGCGGATCGGGCTTCTCGTCGGGCGGTCATGATGAGCGTGAGCAAACCCTCAACGCCATCCTCGTCGAGATGGACGGCTTCGACAGCAACGATCAGGTGATCGTCGTCGCCAGCACCAACCGCGTGGACGTGCTCGACCCCGCGCTCACCCGCCCCGGCCGATTCGACCGACAGGTGTACGTGCCGCTGCCCGACGTGAAGGGCCGAGTTGAGATCCTGAAGGTGCACAGCCGCAAGGTGAAGCTCGGGCCGAACGTCGACCTGTTCCGCCTTGCCCGCGCCACGCCCGGTTTCAGCGGCGCCGATCTGGCGGCGATCATCAACGAATCCGCGCTCGGCGCCACGCTGGCCAACAAGGACTTCATCGAGCAGATCGACCTGGAAGAAGCGCGCGACAAGGTGCGCTTCGGCCGGGCGAACAAGAGCCGCGCGATGGACGAGAAGGAAAAGCTCGCCACCGCCTATCACGAGGCCGGCCACGCGGTCGTGCAATGGCTGCTGCGTCCGGAGGCCGATCCGATCCACAAGGTGACGATCATCCCCCGCGGCCGCTCGCTCGGCTCGACGATGACGCTGCCGGAAAAGGATCGCTACAACTACACCAAGAAGTGGTGCATCGCGTTCATCAAGATGGCGTTCGGCGGCCGAATCGCGGAAGAGATGTTCACCGGCGATATCAACTCCGGGGTCATCTCCGACATCCGACAGGCCTCCGGCATCGCCCGAAAGATGATCGCCGAATGGGGCATGAGCGATAAGCTCGGCTTCGTCTTCTACGGCGAAGACGAAAACAAGGTCACCTACGGCGGATTCGGCAGCAAGGAATACTCCGACCACTTCCAGCAGATCATCGACGAGGAAGTAAAAAACCTCATCGACAGCCTCTACCAGGAGACGCAGAAGCTGCTCGCCGAACATAAGGATCAGGTCGACGCCCTCGCCAAGGCCCTGATGAAGTACGAGACGCTCGACACCGCCGACGTCGACAAGATCATGCGTGGCGAACAGCTCACCAAGCCGTCCGTCAGCGACATGATGAACACCCCGCCGAGCCCCGAGCGGAAGGTGACCATCGCCCCATCCCCCAACGACCAGCCCCCCGGCCTCGGCCTTGGCGGCGGCCCGGTTCCGCAGCCGGGATAATTGCGACATCCGTCTTCAAACGCGTAAAAGCCAAAACGCTTGCTGATGATGATCAGCAAGCGTTTTGGCTTTATCGCTCTTGATACCGTGATTGACTACGCCCCGGCCGACTCTTCGGGCTGGTTGATGCGGTAGAAGCCGTTGAGGACCGCGCCGGCCCCCACCGCCAGGCTCGGCGCGGTGACGTCGCCGATGAGGTCGGCCTCGGGGCCGACGAGAACGGTGCCGCGAGAGAGGACGGACGATTTCACCTTGCCGCGGACGATCAGCCCGCCACAAAGGATGCGGTCGGCGACGACGTTGCCGCGTTTCTCGACCACCACCACGCCGCACGTATCGATCGAACGGCGGGCCTCGTAGGCCTTGATCAGCACGTCTTCCACCCGCAACGACTTGTAGCAGTGTTTGCAGGTGATCTGGATTGCCCGGCGACTGACCTCCTGCGCCTTACCGCAGTAAAGGCAGCTGATCGTCATGCGATCGTCGGAGGATGGGCTGGGCGTCGTCGCCACGCGGTATGCCTTCTGTCGAACGCTTCTCCCGCCGGTTCATCGGTTGTTCGTGCGTGATCCGCGCACGTGTGATCGTATCCCGCACGGGCACGCACGGGCACGCACGATCGCACGATTACTTGTTCGGCTGCTGCGCGCCGGGGTTCGGACCCGGAATCGGACGATTCGCGGCAACGGGGCTGTGCCCTCCGGTGCGTTTGCTGGCCTCGGGGCCAACCTGCACGTGGCCGACGAGGCTGGCGCCTTCGTCAACGACGAGCTTGCTGGTCTGGATATCGCCCTCATAGCGGGCGGTGTTCTTCAGTTCGATCTTGTCGGTGGCGCTCAGGTTTCCCTTCACGTCGCCTTCCACCACGATCGCGCCGGCCTCGACGTCCGCCTGGAGTTTGGCTTCCTTGGCAATGTGCAGCCGGCCGGGCGTGTTGATGCGACCTTCGAATTTGCCTTGGAGCTTCAGGCCCTTCTCAAATGAGAGTTCGCCCTTGAATGAAGCATCCGGACCGATGATCGTCGGGAATTCCGCTGAGTTGTCCGCCATGTGGTGATACCTCCGTGATGGTTCTGTGTGCCGGAATACTAATCAAGATTCGCCACGGAGGCACGGACGCGCACGCAGAAATTATGCGCACGAGCCAATTCCTTCGATGGCCGCGCTTCCATATCTCCAGTCATGAAGACTTCATTTCTCTCTAAGCCAAGCTGCGCTCAGACGATGCTTTTCAGCTCATCGTTCAACAACAGGATGAGCGATTGTTCGTCTCGGTCTTCGCGGTCCGGCTTCCTGGTCGAAACCGCCCGGCCACCGACGTAAAGCTGGTTGCCGTTGAAGGCGATCGAGGAGGCAAAGTCATCATCCTGCCCGCCAAAACGGGCGGCCGAAATGTACTTGCCGCGCGGGCTCAATCGCGAGGCGTACCAGTCGTACGACTCATTACGGCCGGTGTTCGTGTTGCCGTCCTTGACCGAGCCGTCGTTCAACAACGCGCTGCTCAGGATGCGCGTGCTCGATCCCGGGGCAAAATCGGCATCGCCGAAGAACGAGCCGATCGTATAGATCGACCCGTCGGCTGCCACCTGGAGGTCGGCGATGGTCTCAAGGTATTGGCCGCCCATTTGCGCCTGCCACGTCGGCGCGCCGTCGGCCTCAAAACGGCTGATGAGGATGTCGGAATACCGCGGCGTGCTATCGCTCGAACTGGGCGTGGCCTTGAAGATGCGCGTCACGTTGCGGCGCGGATCGACGTCCACCTCGTCCTCGAAATAGCCGGCGGTATACACGCCGCCATCCGGTCCGATGGCAACGGCAACGTTGCCGTCGAACTCTTCGCCGCCCGTGCGCATCGCCCAGTTGAGCTGGCCCTTGCGGTTCAGCAGGCCGATATAGGCGTCGGACTTGTCCTCGGCTTCGAGGTAGTAGGTTTTGCGGGAAGGGTCAAAATCGGCCCGCTCGCCGAACGTGCCGACGAAATAAACGTTGCCGCTGGGGGTGACGGCGATGTCGTTCACGGCATTGCGAACGGACGGGTCGGTCGATTCGGAATCGAACTGGTACACCCACGTGAGCGCCCCGTGCGTGGTCAGCTTCATCACGTACCCCGCATCGCGGCCGCGGGTGGTGAGCTGGTAAACCTTGCTGGTCGGATCAAAGTCGGCCTGACGCGTGTAGTATCCGCCGACGTAGGGGTTGCCCTGTCCGTCCAGCCCGATCGACATCGCGACGTCGTCGAACGGACCGCCGAAGTTTCGCGTCCACGTGACGTTGCCGCTGGCGTCAAATTGCACGACGAGGGCGTCGTAATAATCCTTGTTGAACGTCGCGTCGGCGGTGACGGTCATGTTGCCGACCGAGATCGTCTCGCGGAACGTGCCAGCAAGGTAAATCAGCCCGTTGGCATCGACCGCCAGGTCCTGCACGTACTCGCCAGCCTCGCCGGGCAGTTGGTCGCCCACACGGCCGGCAAACGACGAAAGCCGCGATGGGCGGATTGCCAAGCGGCGGTCTTCGTAATCCCTGAAATCCTTCTCGACAAAATCGCCGCCGATCTGCTTAGCCCAGACGAAATTTCCGGCGGTATCGAACTTGGTGACGTAGATATCGGAGTCGCCCCGTGCAGTCAGCGCGGTGACGCCGGCGCCAGGATCAAAATCGACGGTGCCCGAAAACAGGCCCGTCACGACCGTGCCGGTGCTGTTGGAAACGACGCGCTGAACGTTGTCGAACCCCGGCCCGCCGTACGTCAACGGGAGGACGCCTGTATCAATGGCAAGGTGGGTTCGGCGTTCCAGCGGCTCGACGGCATTTTTTCCTAGGCAACCCTTGGACATAGTTCGGCAAAAGTACCCGCATCCGGAGCGATCGTCCACTATGCGGAACCGCCGAAACGCCCTGAATTGACGATTAATCCTCGCATGCGGCGAGATAGCGACGAATCGCGTCCGCCATGCCGAATTCCAGCGCGTCGGCGATGAGGGCATGCCCGATCGAAACTTCGTCGATCGTGCCCACGCTGCGCAGAAATGGCGCGAGGTTGTCGAGATTCAGGTCGTGCCCCGCGTTGACTCCCAGCCCCGCCGCTCGCGCCGCGACCGCGGCCTTCGCGTAGGGCTGCACGCCCGTCTCAAACCGCCCCGCCGCAAAAGAGGCGGCATACGGCTCAGTGTAGAGTTCCACGCGATCGGCGCCGATGTCGCGTGCCAGCGTCATCATTTCCGCGACCGGATCCATAAATAGGCTCACCCGGCAGCCGGCCGACTTCAGTTCCCGAATCGCCGCAGCCAGTGCGTCTCGCTCGGCCGAGCCGAGTTCGACGAGGTTCCAGCCGTGATTGCTGGTGAACGCCTCGCGCGCGTCCGGCACCAGGGTCGCCTGCTGCGGCCGCACGCGCCGGCAGTGCTCGATCAGGCCGTGAAACGGGTTGCCCTCGATGTTGTACTCGGCCTTCGGATACCGTTTTAGCAACGCCGCGATGTCATCCACATCCCCCGGCCGAATGTGCCGCTCGTCCGGCCGAGGATGAACGGTAATGCCCGCCGCACCGGAATCCAATGCGATCGCCGACAGCCGGACGGGCGACGGAATCGCCAATGCCCTCGTGTTTCGCAGCGTGGCGATCTTGTTCACGTTAACCGAAAGATGAGTCATGCGTGCCTTCCGCTCTTACAACCCGACGTTTTCCCAATCTGCGGCCGGGCGGAGCGTTATTCTATCATTTGCTGATGAATCGGCAGCATTGCGGATGACCGGATATGCGGCTTCCCGGAAAAAACTAGCCATCCATGCGGCCAAGTTGTA